>NZ_JBSXOP010000074.1:0-53410 GCF_056859535.1 Marinobacter sp. L-46 | reverse complement strand
TTTCATTGAGGCCAGAGTCACCGGAGTGACTCATCATAAAGGCCGGATATATGTGCGCAGTTTTACCCAGTTAACTTTTTACACCACCGAGAGCTTGGGAGGCTTGCGCAACAAGAGGTCTACATATATGTGCTCGTAGCGGTTTTTGGACAGGCCCTTCCAGCACCAACTCTTACTCAATAAGAACATGAACTCAAACGTAGAAACGGTGAGCACGAACATGACACAGAGGGTATTCATAACCGGCGGGGCCAGTGGCCTGGGCCGGGCGATTGCATTGCGGTACGCCAAAGAGGGCGCGAAAGTCTGCATCGGGGACATCAACCCGGAACAGGGTGTAGCCGTTGAAGCGGAGCTGAACAACGCCGGTGGCGAAGGCTACTTTGTTGAATGTGATGTACGCCGCCTGAGCGACTTCGAGAAAGTCCGTGATGACCTGGTACAGAAATGGGGTGGTGTGGACGTTGTCGTCAACAACGCCGGCGTTGCCTCCGCAGGCTCCATTGAAGACACCACCATGGCAGACTGGGAATGGATCCTCGACATCAACGTACTGGGCGTAGTGCGTGGCTGCAAAGCTTTCACGCCTCTGTTCAAGGAGCAGGGCTCCGGCGCGTTTGTGAACGTAGCCTCCATGGCCGGACTCATGCTTGCCCCCTTGATGGACAGCTACAATGTCTCCAAGGCCGGAGTCATTGCTCTGTCTGAAACTCTCAGCCAGGAGCTGCGGGATGCCGGTATTCATGTCAGCTGCGTGTGCCCGGCGTTTTTTCAGACCAATCTGACCAGCACCATGCGTTCGGACATTCCCGGTATCCAGCAGAACGTGAACAAGCTGATGAAGCGCTCCAGCATTACCGCCGAAGACGTGGCCGAGGATATTTTCCGCAGTGTGAAAGACAAGGATTTCTGGGTGCTGCCCCACGCCAAGGAGCGCCGTATGTGGGTGCTCAAGCGCCATGCGCCCTGGGCGTTTGACTGGTTGATGCACCAGGAAACCAAGCGCTGGATGAGCAAGATGGGTGGCAAGGCGAACGCCTGAACACATCACAGGAGAGATTGAATGACACAGATCGACCAGGCCGTAGACATCCGCGAAGGCGAAGAGCTGGATATCAGCGCCGTCGACCGGTTCATGAAGCAGGCCATTCCGGGCCTGGAAGGCCAGCCGAGCATCAAGCAGTACCCGGGCGGTGCGTCCAACCTGACCTATCAGGTGGATTACGGCGACCAGTCTTACGTGCTGCGCCGGCCGCCGTTCGGCAAGATTGCCAAGTCTGCCCATGACATGCTGCGGGAAGCTCGCGTAATGGAGGCCTTGAAGCCGGCGTATCCCTACGTGCCCAATATTGTCGCCATCTGCGACGATCACAGCGTTCTGGGCTGTGACTTCTACGTGATGGAACGGCTCAAGGGCATCATTCTGCGCCAGGACTTCCCCAAGGATTTCGAGCTGAGCGCTGAAGACACCCGCAAGCTGTGCCTGAACGTGATCGACAAGCTGGTAGACCTGCATACCGTGGATGCCAGGGCCGCAGGCCTGGACAAGCTGGGTAAGGGCGCCGGTTACGTGCAGCGGCAGATTGGCGGCTGGAGCGATCGGTTCCGGAAGGCTCGTACGGAAGACGTGGGTGACTTTGAAGAAGTGATGGCCTGGCTCAATGACAAGATGCCGGACGACATTGCCCAGGTGGTGATCCACAACGACTACCGTTTCGACAACGTGGTGCTTAACCCGGACAACCCGTTTGAAGTGATCGGCGTGCTGGACTGGGAAATGGCCACCATCGGCGATCCGCTGATGGATCTGGGCAACAGCCTGGCCTACTGGATTGAAGCGGACGATGAAGGCCCGTTCCAGATGCTTCGGCGCCAGCCCACCCACCGCCCTGGCATGCTGACCCGGAAGGAAGTGGTGGACTACTACATGGAGAAGTCCGGATTTCGTGCCGAAAAGTTCGATTTTTATGAAATCTATGGCCTGTTCCGGTTGGCGGTGATTATCCAACAAATTTATTACCGCTTCTACCACGGCCAGACCAAGGACAAGCGCTTTGCCGCCTTTGGCCATGCCGCCAACTACCTGGAGAAGCGCTGCCAGCGGCTGATCCGCGAGAGCACCCTGTAATGGCCACCATCTATCTGGTACGCCATGGCCAGGCCAGTTTTGGCAAGGAAAACTACGATCAGTTGTCTCCCCGCGGCTGGGAGCAGGGCAAGATTCTGGGCCGCTGGCTGGCGGACAAGGTAGAACCCGGCGCCATTTTTGGCGGTAACTTGCAGCGCCATCGGGAAACTGTCGAGGCGATCACCACCGGTTACGGTGTCAGCCTGCCGGATATGCAGGTGCTGGAAGGCCTGAACGAGTTTGATCATCTGGAAGTGGTGGAGCGCCTGCGCCCGGAATGGGCGGATAAACAGGTGATGGCGCGGGACCTCGCCAGCTTTCCCAAACCTGCAAGAGCCTTCCAGCAGGCTTTCGAGAAGGCGGTGACCCGCTGGGTGAGTGGCGAGTTCGATCAGGAATACAGCGAAACCTGGAACGGATTCCGGCAGCGGGTTGGCCATGCACTGGATCAGCTGATTGAGCTGGCGGACGGTGCCGATGTGATTGTGTCTACCTCTGGCGGCCCCATTGCGGTCATTGCCCAGCGCCTGCTTGAACTGTCAGACCGCAAGGCGCTGGAGATGAACAATGTGATTGCCAACACCAGCGTGTCCCGCATTCTGTATTCCGGCTCCCGGCGCAGCCTGGCCGTATTCAACAACTATAGCCACCTGGAAGCGGAAGACCCCGCCCTGGTGACATTCCGATAAGCTGAGGGAATTCCATGAGCAACAAAAACCTGTTCGACCTGACTGGCAAAGTCGCCCTGGTAACCGGCGCCAGCCGTGGTATCGGAGAGAGCATTGCCCGCACACTGGCCCATTACGGCGCCCACGTGATTGTCAGCAGCCGCAAGATTGACGGTTGCGAAGCCGTGGCCAGCAGCATCCGGGAAGACGGCGGCAGCGCTGAAGCCTTCGCCTGCCACATCGGTGAGATGGACCAGATTGAAGCGGTGTGGGAGCACATTGCCAACGAGCACGGCAAGGTGGATATCCTGGTCAACAACGCCGCCGCTAACCCGTATTTTGGGCCGGTGGAAGATACCGATTTAGGTGCCTTCAACAAAACCGTGGACGTGAACATCCGCGGCTACTTCTTCATGTGTGCCCGTGGCGCTAAGATGATGAAGAAAAACGGCGGCGGTTCCATTGTAAACGTGGCGTCGGTTAACGGCGTAAACCCCGGCCACTTCCAGGGCATCTATTCGGTGACCAAGGCAGCGGTAATTTCCATGACCAAGTCCTTCGCCATGGAGCTGGGCCAGCAGAATGTGCGGGTGAATGCCTTGTTGCCGGGCCTGACTGATACCAAGTTCGCCAGCGCCCTGACAACCAACGAGGCCATCAAAAAGCAGGCCATGGCCCACATTCCTATGAAGCGGGTGGCCGATCCGGACGAAATGGCCGGTACCGTGCTGTACCTGGTGTCCAATGCTTCCAGCTACACCACCGGCGCCTGCATTAACGCGGACGGTGGTTACCTGACGGTTTAATCACAGCCAGAATGAAAAGGGCCGGAGAATTCGTCATCTCCGGCCCTTTTTTGTGTCTATACCTCCAAAGAAATACCAAATTTGATTTTTGCCAAGATTGCTCTGTTTGACTACAGTAATGAATACACACATAAAAAAGGCGGGTTTATGGACGACCTCCAACCACTGACGCCGGAGCAGCGCAAGAGCAGCGAATTCCGGCTATTTGTCTTCATCATCGTCTTCCTGTTTCCCATCCTGGCCGTTGCCGTGGTGGGCGGCTACGGCTTCCTGGTCTGGATGTCCCAGATATTCATGGGCCCGCCGGGGCCACCCGGGGGATAGGGGCGACCATGGCTGTGAACGAGTCCCGCCGGCTGTTTCTGCGCGGCGGCAGGGCAGTTGCGTCTGAGTGGCGGCCGCCCTGGACAACCCAGGCCATCACTGACCAGTGCACCCGTTGCGATCGCTGCATTGAAGCCTGCCCGGAAGACGTGCTGTTTAGTGGTGACGGTGGTTTTCCGAAAATCCGCTTTACCGGCGAAGGCTGCACATTGTGTGGGGAATGCGCCAGGTCCTGCCCGGAACCGGTGTTTGACCTGGACCGTGAGGCATTTCCCTGGCGTGCCCAGGTGCAGGATAACTGCCTTGCCAAAGCCAATATCCATTGCCAGACCTGCCGCGACGCCTGCGAGCCAATGGCCATCCGATTTCCACCCAGGCTTGCTCATGTCGCCGTCCCGGAGATTGCCGAAGACGAGTGTACCGGGTGTGGTGCCTGCGTCGCCGTGTGCCCTGAAGGTGCCATCAGTCTGATTACTCAGGAACAGAGAGAGCCAGCCCATGCCTGATTCGCAGAAAGCCGAAATTCACATTGCCAGTTTTCTGGTACACGTGCGCCCGGAGTCTCTGGACGCTGTTCTTGAACTGCTTGAACAAACGCCAGGCCTGGAAGAGGGCACTCGAGACCCGATTGGGAAACTGGTGGTTCTGGCAGAGGGTAGTAGCCATCAGGATTTGCTCGGTGCCATGGAGTTGATTGAGAGTGCGCCAGGCATTCTGGAATGCATTCTGGTTTACCACGAAGTGATGTCGCCCGAAGAGGCAAGGCAACAGTTGATTGCTACAGGACAGTCAGAAACAGAACAACAGGAAGCAATGTCATGAACCTGACACGACGTGAATTCGCAAAAGCCAATGCGCTGGCCATGGCGGCATCTGCTGCCGGCCTGTCGATACCGGCGGCGGCCAGTAATCTGATCACGAATGCCGAGCTCACTGAGCTCAAGTGGAGCAAGGCGCCCTGTCGTTTTTGTGGCACCGGTTGCAGTGTGATGGTCGCAACCAGAGACAACCAGATAGTGGCGACCCATGGCGACACGCAATCGGAAGTGAACCGTGGTCTGAACTGTGTGAAAGGCTACTTTCTGTCGAAGATTCTATACGGTCGCGACCGGCTGACCAAGCCCTTGCTGCGCAAACGCGACGGCAAATTTCACAAGGAAGGTGATTTCCAGGAGGTCAGCTGGGACGAAGCCCTGGATGTGATGGCTGAAAAGTTCACCAGTGCCATCAAGGAGCACGGTCCGGAAAGCGTCGGCATGTTTGGTTCCGGCCAGTGGACCATCTGGGAAGGTTACGCGGCGAGCAAACTGTTCAAGGCTGGCTTCCGCTCCAACAATATTGATCCTAATGCCCGCCATTGTATGGCATCGGCGGTGGCAGGCTTCATGCGGACCTTTGGCTCCGATGAGCCGATGGGTGTCTATGACGACATCGAAAGCGCTGATGCCTTCGTGCTTTGGGGCGCCAACATGGCGGAAATGCACCCGATTCTCTGGACTCGGGTAACGGACCGTCGTTTGTCCCATCCCGGCACCGAAGTGGCCGTACTCTCAACCTACGAACATCGCTGCTTTGATCTGGCCGACCTGCCGATGGTGATGGAGCCCCACGCCGATGTCGCGATTCTGAACTACATTGCCAATTACATCATCCAGAGCAACGCGGTGAACCGGGATTTCGTCAGTAAACATACCCGGTTCGTACGTGGTGCAGACGACATTGGCTACGGTCTGAGGCCGGAAGACCCGCGCGAGCAGAATGCCAAGAACGCCAATAATGCCAACGACTGGGAAGATATGTCGTTTGAGGATTTTGCCCGGCATGTCCGTGAGTACGATGTGAAGAAGGCCGCCGAGATCTCCGGCGTCTCTGAAGAACGGCTCGAACGCCTGGCAAAGCTATATGCCGATCCGGACAAGCGTGTCACCACCTTCTGGACCATGGGCGTAAACCAACACACCCGCGGCGTTTGGGTGAACAACCTGATCTATAACATCCACCTGCTGACAGGCAAGATTGCCACCCCAGGCAACAGCCCGTTCTCGCTGACCGGTCAGCCTTCCGCTTGCGGTACCGCCCGTGAAGTAGGCACCTTCGCCCATCGACTGCCAGCCGATATGGTGGTGGCAAATCCGGAGCACAGGGCCAAGGCCGAGAAGATCTGGAAACTGCCGGAGGGCACCATCCCGGCCAAGCCAGGTTATCATGCCGTGCTGCAAAGCCGGATGCTGAAAGACAGCAAACTGAAGGTGTACTGGACTCAGGTCACCAACAATATCCAGGCTGGCCCCAATACCATGCAGGAAACCCTGCCGGGCTGGCGCAATCCCGACACCTTTATCATTGTCTCCGACATTTATCCCACGGTTTCGGCGCAGGCCGCAGACCTGATTCTGCCTGCCGCTGGTTGGGTTGAAAAAGAAGGGGCGTTTGGTAACGCTGAGCGCCGGACTCAGCTCTGGCGCCAACTTGTGAACGCACCAGGAGACGCCCGCTCAGACCTCTGGCAAACCGTGGCCCTGTCTCAGCGAATCAAAGTGGCCGATGTGTGGCCAGAGGATCTGATTGCCAAGGCACCAGAAACGCGGGACAGAACCCTGTTTGACGTGCTATTCCGCAACGGCAATGTGGACCGTTATCCACTGGACGACCTGCACCCGGATTATGAGAACCAGGAGTCGAAAGACTTTGGTTTCTACATCCAGAAGGGCATTTTCGAGGAGTACCGCCAGTTTGGTGCCGGCAAAGGCAAAGACCTGGCCGATTTCGAGACCTACCACGCCACCCGTGGCTTGAGATGGCCAGTCGTTGACGGCAAGGAAACCCTGTGGCGCTATCGCGAAGGGTCAGACCCATACGTGGCGGAGGGCAGTGGTTTCCAGTTTTACGGCAACCCGGACAACCGGGCACGAATCTTCGCGGTACCCCATGAGCCGCCTGCGGAATCTCCGGACGACGAATACCCGTTCTGGCTGTGCACTGGCCGGGTACTGGAGCACTGGCACACTGGTTCGATGACCCGCCGTGTGTCCGAGCTGCACAAGGCGGTACCGGATGCCCTGTTGTACATGAACGCCGATGATGCCCGTGACAAGGGCTGGCGGCGCGGCAGTGAGGTGAAGGTGATCAGCCGCCGGGGTGAAGTCCGTGTGCGGGTGGAAACCCGTGGTCGTGTTCGTATGCCCAAGGGCATGGTGTATGTGCCTTTCTTCGATGCTGGCAAGCTGATCAATAAGGTCACGCTGGACGCAACGGACCCCATTTCCAAACAGACCGACTTCAAGAAGTGCGCGGTCCGTCTGGAACTGGTTAACCTGGCTTAAGGAGACGTCACCATGAGAATGCTTGTATTTTTGCTTGCCGCCTCCCTGGCCTTCCTGGCGTATGCCGAGAGTGATCATTTGTCACCCTCTTCACCGGATGGTCTGCGCAAAGGCGGAACTCTCGGACAGGATCTGCCCGCACCGCCTATCGCCGGTGATCCCAGAGAGGTGAAACGGGAAGTGCGTAACTATCCGGAGCAACCGCCGGTGATTCCCCATGCCATCCGCGACTATCAGGTAGACAAGAACTTCAACCGTTGCCTGGATTGCCATAGCCGCGAGGCAGCCGTGCAGGCGGGTGCGCCCATGGTGAGCGTGACTCACTTTATGGATCGTCACTTTCAGGTGCGGGCTGAGGTTACGCCGGGGCGCTATTTCTGTACCCAGTGCCATGTGCCCCAAACCGATGCTCAGCCGCTGGTGGAGTCAGATTTCAAAGCCGTGGATGAAGTGATCCGTGCCTCCAACAGAGGAGATCGCTGATGATGAAACGGCTGAAGCTCTACTGGAACCTGTTGCGCAAGCCCAGTGTGCACTACAGCCTCGGTTTCCTGACGCTCAGCGGCTTTATTGCCGGGATCATCTTCTGGGGTGGTTTCAACACGGCGCTGGAAGTGACCAACACCGAGCAGTTCTGCATAGGGTGCCATGAGATGTACAGCAACCCGTATCAGGAGCTGAAAACAACCATCCATTACACTAACCGATCAGGTGTACGTGCCGAATGTTCAGATTGCCACGTGCCCCACGGCTGGACTCACAAGATTGGTCGAAAGATGGAAGCCTCGAAAGAAGTCTGGGGTTGGATATTTGGCTCCATCAACACGCCAGAGAAATTTGAGGCCAAGCGACGTGAGCTGGCGGAGCGGGAGTGGCAGCGGCTGAAAGCCAACGATTCCCTTGAGTGTCGTAATTGCCATGAGTTCGATTCGATGGACTTCACGCTGCAGGATCCAAGGGCGTCCCAGGCGCACTCAACGGCATTGGCAGACGGCGAGCAAACCTGCATCGATTGCCACAAGGGCATCGCGCACAAGCTGCCTGACATGGCCGGGGTATCCCGGTAGGTTCAGGCTTTTACTGGCGGGGCCTTACTGGATGGAAGGCCCAGAGCCATCAGCCGGTGACTGGGACAGGGACGTTCCGACCGGTGGCCGGAAATGCAGGGAGTAAAGCACGCGATCCAGCACCGCCTGGCCATTCCAGGCCGGGTTGTTATTGACCATGCCGACGATGGCCCAGGTGGTGTTCCTGTCATCACGAGTAAAGCCTGCAATGGAACGTACGTCTGCCAGGGTACCGGTTTTGATGCGCCCTTCGCCATCCATGCCGGTGTTGCGCAACCGGCTGGCCATGGTTCCGTCCATGGCAATGATCGGTAGCGAGGCCATCAGGTCAGAGGCATACCGGCTTTCCCAGGCATGCTGCAGAATTCGGGCACCCTGCCGGGCGGTGATGCGGCCATGGCGGGTCAGGCCGGAGCCGTTGTCGATCACCATGCCGGCGGTGTTGATGCCTTTCTGCTCGAGCCAGTCATAAATGGCCCGGATACCGGCTACCCGGTCATCGTTGTCCGAGTCTTGCCGCACTTCTGCGCCAATGGCCAGAAGCATCTGCCGGGCCATTACGTTGCTGCTCCACTTGTTGATGTCCCGCACCATGGTTACCAGGTCGGGGGAGGTGGTTCGCATGACCAGCCGCAGGTCTTCCGGAGTTTGTTCAAAACGGTCGCCGCCGCTCACGATAATGCCCATTTCTGACAGTACCGTGCGAATGGTCGAGGCCGCGTAGTGATCGTGGGGTAGCAGTGACATATAGGTAGTGGTGCGGCAACCCTGAGGCAGTTCGCCGGTCACCTGCACGGTCACTCGCTGGTCGTCATGAAACACCGGTTGCCATTTGAAGTCCCGACGGGATGGGCAGGGGCCTTCCGGCACGGCGGTTACCCGGTTGTCGATGGTGACTTCGCCAAGGTTGGGGGTGGTCCAGGCCTGGGTGCCACGCTCGTCTGCCCGTACCTGGAAATGCAGCAGGTTCAGGTTGGTGAGGTAGGCCGAGGGCTCCACCAGGAAAGGCGCGTACGGGTTGTTGCCATTATCTTCAAAATGCGGGAAGCCGCCATCAACCTGAAAGTAACTGCCGTCCAGCACCAGGTCGCCGCTGATGCGGTTTATTCCCATGTCTTTGAGTTCCCTGAGCGTGCCCCACAGCCGCTCCAGGGTCAGCTTCGGGTCGCCGCCGAAGCGCACATAAAGGTTACCTTCCAGGGTATCGCCCACCATCTGGCCATCGGTCAGAAAATCGGTATTCCAGTGGTGATTGGGGCCAAGCAGTTCCAGGGCGGCGTAGGTGGTTACCAGCTTCATGATGGAGCCGGGGTTCATCAGCTGGTCA
This sequence comes from Marinobacter sp. L-46, assembly GCF_056859535.1. Classification (NCBI taxonomy): domain Bacteria; kingdom Pseudomonadati; phylum Pseudomonadota; class Gammaproteobacteria; order Pseudomonadales; family Marinobacteraceae; genus Marinobacter; species Marinobacter sp. L-46. The sequence goes on along the minus strand of NZ_JBSXOP010000074.1, from coordinate 43,767 downwards.
GCGTTTACATACTGGTCGATGCCCGGGCCGTTCAGGGGCACGGCGGCAACGCTCAGGCCTTGCTCGTTGTTCAGGGATTTGGTGGCGTAGTCGCGGATTTCGGAGGCCCATAACCCGGAGCTGGAGAACCCCCTGGTGGTGCTGTCCGGGCTCTGAGCCAGGGCCTGGGTGCCAAGTGAACACGCCGCAGCCACAGCAATCAGCAGACGGCCGTGATTTGAAAATCTCCGGAGTGAGCGCGCACTCGCCTTTGAACCGTGCTGTTGCATGGCCTGAGTCCCTGTTGAGCTTATTTTTCTACCATAGCCCATCTTTTCGTTTTGTACTATGCAAAAAAGTGATACATGACGTTAAATAAAGTCAGTAGTTGCCTTGTTTATATTGAAGTTTTGTTGCATTTGAGAAGTGGGCTTTGTGAATCAGTGAGTTACTGTGACCCCGGGTTTGTGACCCTGCAGCCAATGGTGAGTGCAAAATATGTGGGACAATGCCTGAAATACTCAACAACAAAGGGAAACATCCATGTTTCGAGCCCTCAAGCATCAGGTTAACGTGCTGGAGTCTGTGGCCACATCTTCGTTTTCGGCCTGGCGCGGGTGTCTTGTGGTCAAGGCCGTGCCGCAACCGGAAAAGCCGCTGATTCTCTTTGATATTGAAGCCTGCCCGTTCTGCCGCAAGGTGAGGGAAGCGTTGACTGCCCTGCACCTGGATGCAGAGATTCGCCCGTGCCCGAAAGGCGGCCGGATTTTCCGGGCGGAAGCCGAGGCCGTTGGCGGCAAAAAGCAGTTTCCGTTGCTGGTGGACCAGAACACCGGTGAAACCCTGTATGAGTCAGACGCGATCGTGGAGTACCTGTTCCGCCAGTACGCCAATCGTCCTGTGCCGGGATATTACAAAGGTAAATCCTGGCAAACGGCCCTGGGTGCGGCCGGCTCCGCCGCCAGTGAGTTGAGGGGCATGCGCGCGCGGCCAGCCAAGCGCCCGACCCGGGCGCTGCATTTGTGGAGTTTCGAGGGCAGCCCGTTCTCCCGTTTGGTTCGCGAGCGCCTGTGCGAATTCGAAATTCCCTACACGCTGCATAACCTGGGCAAAGAGCATTGGACCGAAATCGGCCCGGCCGTTCAGCGCATCAAGCCCGGCCCCTATGAGCCCGAGGCTGGCGGCAAGCGTGATGCGTTCTTTCAGGCGCACGGTCGGGTACAGGTGCCGTACCTGGAAGACCCCAACACCGGCCAGAAGCTGTTTGAATCTGCCCGTATCCTGGCCTACCTGGAAAAAGAATACGCCATGTGAGGTGCAGGCTGCCCCGGGTATGGCAATCGTGCCCGGAGCAGGTATCATCGGCGCCGGTAACCTGACAGATGATTCCGGGAGAGTGCGATGTATACGGGCCAGTGTTTGTGTGGCGAGATCAAGTTTGAATACGATGGCCCGCTTGGCCCCATCGCGTTGTGCCATTGCAGCCAGTGTCGCCGTGCCCACGGCAGTGCCTTTTCGGCCAGTGCGCCGGTTCAGAAAGTGCGTTTTCACTTTACCCGGGGCGAGGACAAGGTGACCGAATTCGAGTCTCGTCCAGGCAAGTACCGGGCCTTCTGCAGCTGCTGTGGCAGCCAGTTATACAGCCGGGTAGACGCCATTCCCGGTATTCTGCGTTTGCGCATCGGCGTGCTCGACGAACCGGTCGGCAAGAAAGCGGCCCAGCATGTCTACGTGGGTTCGAAGTCTGACTGGTTCGATATTACCGATGACCTTCCGCAGTTCGAGAAAACCGAAAGAACCAACGACCCGCACTGACCGCCTACTTCGCCGGAACCATTCGGTAGACCTTGCCCCTTGGTGAATCTGTCAGTAACCAGAGGGCACCGTCTGGCCCCATGCGCACATCCCGGATGCGCTCACCCAGCTCGGTCAGTAAATCTTCCTCTTCGGTAACCTTCTCGCCATCAAGACTCAGGCGCACCAGTTTGCGCATTTTCAGCGCACCAACAAACACATCACCTTGCCACTGGGGAAACAGCTCTCCGGTATAGAACGCCATGCCCGATGGCGCGATGGAAGGATCCCAGTAGTGCAGGGGATCGGTCACGCCCTCCATGGTGGTTCTGCTGGAAATCGGAACGCCGGAGTAATCGATGCCGTAGGTCACCTTCGGCCAGCCGTAATCGTTGCCAGCCCTGATGATGTTGATTTCATCGCCACCCCGGGGGCCGTGTTCGTGGCTCCAGACCTCACCGGTGTCCGGGTGCAGGGTCATGCCCTGAATGTTGCGGTTGCCGTAAGTGAAGAAGGTGTCGTTGATGTCCGAATTGCTGAGGAAGGGATTGTCAGGCGCCGGCTCTCCGGTAATCGTAATCCGGTGCACGCCGCCTGCATCATCCAGAGTGTCCTGGGCCCGCTCCATTTCGCCGCGGTCACCAACAGAAATGTATAGATAGCCACCCTGGCCAAACACCATGCGCCCGGCAAAGTGCCTGGTGGTGTTGCCTCGCGGCGAGGCTTCGAAAATGACCTCCGCATCACTCAACGCCTTGCCGTCAAACCTGGCCCGGGCTACCCGGGTGGTCATGCCCTCACGATTTTTGTGGGCATAGCTGAGAAACAGCATCTGGTTATCTTCAAACTCCGGATGCAGCAATACATCCAGCAGGCCGCCCTGGCCGGCAACTACCAACTCGGGCACACCAGTAACCGGCTCCTTGTGCAGCTCCCCGTCGCGAATCACCCGAAGCCGGCCGGCCCTTTCGGTGACCAGTTGCGAGCCGTCTGGCAGGAAGGCGAGGCTCCAGGGGTGTTCGAGGTTGTCTGCAACCACCGCCAGTCGAAAGCGAAGGTCATCGGCCTCATAAATATCAGCAGCTCCGGCTGCCGCCGTGTGGGCCAGAAAAGGAGCAAACAGCAACAAAGGGATGCGGCCGTTCATGGTGAAAGACTCCTGAGAGGATCAACTTAGTCAACCATAGCACCGATTTACGACTCCCGCGGCCCGCGCAGTATTTTCCACTATTCTGGCCAAAACTGTCGTCATCAACCGCTACACTGAATCGTTCAGAATAAACGCGAAGGAGGTGTGCAATGCCAAGTCGTTATCAGGATTTTCATTTGCAGCCGCTGGCGGGCGAATGGCGGGAAGGCAACAGTGACAAGCTTCGCCCGGTGTTAAACCCCTATTCCGGAGAGGAATTGGTGAGCATTCGCCTGGCGAATTCTGAAGACCTGGATAAGGCATACCGTATGGCCCAGGCTACCCAGCAAGAGTGGGCCAACCGGGCACCTTCCGAGCGATCCGGGGTCTTGTTTCGGGCCGTATCGATCTTTGACGAGCGTAAAGAAGAAATCATCGACTGGCTGATCCGCGAATCCGGCAGCACCCGCCTGAAGGCGATGGTGGAGTGGGGAAGCGCCCGGGCAATCACCCAGGAAGCAGCCAGCATGCCGGCAAGGGCTCACGGCTACACCATGGCCAGTGATATTCCGGGCAAAGAAAACCTGGTCTACCGGCGGCCATTAGGGGTGGTTGGAGTGATCAGCCCCTGGAACTTTCCCCTGCACCTGTCCCAGCGTTCCGTAGCACCGGCGCTGGCGCTTGGTAACGCGGTAGTCATCAAGCCCGCCAGCGACACGCCGGTTACCGGCGGCCTTTTACTGGCCCGTATTCTCGAAGAAGCGGGGCTGCCCGCGGGTGTGCTGAGCGTTGTGGTGGGTGCCGGTTCGGATATTGGTGACGACTTTGTGGCCCACCCGACCCCGGCGCTGATTTCGTTTACCGGATCCACTCCGGTGGGCAAAAACATCGGCCGAATTGCCACCGGTGGCGACTACATCAAGAAGGTCGCCCTGGAGCTGGGTGGTAACAGCCCCTTCGTGGTGCTGGATGATGCCGATATAGAACAGGCCGCGAAGGCTGCTGTGTTCGGTAAATTCCTGCATCAGGGCCAGATCTGTATGGCCATCAATCGGATTATTGTCGACCAGAGCCGCTACGATGAATTCGCGGCCGCTTTCGTCGCCCAGGTCAAAACGCTGAGGGTGGGCGACCCTTCCGACATCGAAACGGCTATCGGCCCGATCATCAATCAATCCCAGCTTGAAGGCCTGCAGAAAAAGATTGCAGACGCCAAGGCACAAGGCGCCACCGTCTTGCTTGAAGGCGAGGTGAGTGGGCAGGTGCTTCCTCCCCATGTGTTCGGTGATGTGACGCCGGATATGAAGTTGAGTGCTGAAGAGATCTTCGGACCGATTGCCGGTATCCAGAAAGCCCGGGACGAGCAGCATGCCCTGGAGCTTGCCAATGGCACAGAGTTTGGTTTGTCCAGTGCGGTGTTCAGCGGCGACCCTGAGCGCGGCTTGAGCTTTGCCAGAAAGGTGCGGGCGGGGATGACCCATGTGAACGATATGCCGGTGAACGACGAGGCCGCCTTGCCGTTTGGTGGCGAGAAAAATTCCGGACTGGGCCGCTTTAACGGTGACTGGGCCATCGAGGAATTCTCAACGGTGCAGTGGGTCAGTGTGCAACGCACACCCAGACAATACCCGTTCTGAACCGGCGCATTTTCTGAATTGAGCGAGCCCCGGCCCAGTCCGTCGGGGCGTTACTGTGTACAAGGAGACTTCCATGGAAATCAAAGCTGCAGTAACCCACAGACAGGGTGAGGCATTCAAACTGGAGCCGGTGCAACTGGCTGATCCGGCGCTGGGCGAGATCCGGGTCCGAATTGTGGCGACTGGCGTGTGCCATACCGATGCCGTGGCACGGGATCTGGGTATTGCCCCTTTTCCAATCGTTCTGGGCCACGAAGGCGCCGGTGTGGTGGATGCCGTGGGCGAGGGCGTGACCGACCTGAAGCCGGGCGATCACGTGGTGCTGTCGTTTGCCCATTGTGGTGGCTGTGGCAACTGCCTGACCGGCCACCCGACCGTGTGTGACACATTTAACGATCTTAACTTTGGCGGCGCCATGGACGATGGCAGCCACCGCTTGAGTCAGGGTGATCAGGAGCTGGCGACGTTCTTCGGTCAGTCATCCTTCGGCACCTATGCGGTGGTCAGTGCCCGTAACGCCGTGAAAGTGGACCCCGAGGTGGATCTGGCCCTGCTGGGGCCGCTGGGCTGCGGTATTCAGACCGGAGCCGGAACCGTGCTTAACCGCCTGAAGCCGGATTTTGGCTCAAGCATTGTGGTTTATGGGTGTGGTGCGGTCGGCCTGAGTGCGGTCATGGCTGCCCGTATTGCCGGTTGCCAGCACATTGTTGCCGTGGATGTTCACGACAGTCGCCTTGAGCTGGCCCGGGAACTGGGTGCCACCCACGCGTTCAATGGCAAGACCACGGATGTTGTTGAAGAGGTAAGAAAACTGACCGGCGGGGGCAGCCACTTTGCTGTGGAAACCACGGGTGTGCCGCAAGTGGTGAAGCAGTCTCTCAATGCCCTGAGGCCTCTGGGCACCTGCGCTATTGTTGGCGTGACTCCGGAAGTTACCCTGGATGTTCACAACGATCTTATGGCTGAGGGCAAGAGCATGATCGGCGTGATTGAGGGCGATTCCGTGCCGCGGGTATTCATTCCGCAGCTGATTGCCTACTTCAAGGCGGGGCAATTCCCGTTCGATAAACTGGTTCGGTATTACGAGTTTGACCAGATCGACCAGGCCTTTGAAGATTCTGCCAGCGGCAAAACCATCAAGCCGATCCTGAAAATCGGTTGATCCCTTCCCGCCAGAGGCTCCGGGCCTCTGGCGATTCTCCCGACTTTACTTCCCGCGCGTGTTTTTCTGCAGCCATCGGTCCAGCTGGTCGGCAAATTCCTTGCGATCGGCCTGACCAAACGGGGCCGGGCCACCGGTCACCTGGCCGGCACTGCGCATCTCTTCCATGAAGTTACGCATGGCCAATCGCTGGCGGATGTTTTCCTTGGTGAATGCCTGGCCGCGGGGGTTGAACACGTCGGCGCCTTTTTCGATGGCTTCTGCGGCCAGGGGAATGTCCTGGGTGATCACCAGGTCGCCTTTGCTCATCTGGTCCATGATTTCGTTATCGGCGACATCGAAGCCCTGGGGTACCTGCCGGCGGCTGATGTAGGGGCTTGGCGGCAGGGTGATGGCGTGGTTGGCGATAAAGGTGGTCTGGATTTGCCAGCGGGTAGCGGCGCGGCAGATGATTTCCTTGATCGGCACGGGGCAGGCGTCGGCGTCGACCCAGATAGGCATTTCACTTTTCCTTCGGTAACTTGTTTGTGGCCAGTTTAACCGCTCGGTGCGGGTGCGGGTTAGTTTTGGCCCGGTGATTCCTGGTAGTGGTATAATTCAATGCTCATTCAATTAACAGGAAATGATAATGTCTCAACTTCCCCCATGCCCCCAGTGCAATTCTGAATACACCTATGAAGACGGCGTTCAGCTGGTTTGCCCCGAATGTGGCCATGAGTGGACCGAAGCTGAACAGGCGGAGGCCGCAGCTGGCAAGGTGGTTCGCGATTCCAACGGCAACGAGCTTCAGGACGGTGATACGGTAACAGTGATCAAGGACCTGAAGGTGAAGGGTTCCAGCCTGGTGGTGAAAGTCGGCACCAAGGTGAAGAATATCCGGCTGGTAGATGGCGACCATGATATCGACTGCAAAGTGGATGGCGTGGGTGCTATGAAGCTTAAGTCAGAGTTTGTCAAAAAGGCCTGACCGCTTTGATGGCCATTGCCGCAACCACCCTGGCTTTGGGGGTTACCTGTTGGCTGTTGCGGCAAGGCCAGCAATATGAACGGTGGGATGATTGAGTCTCAGGCCTGGCTGACGGCCCGCACTTGTTGATCAAGCTCTTTGGCCAGGCCGGGGTCGAGGTTCAGGGCCGCGGCCAGTTGGTCCAGCCACGCTCGTTCCATGGCGTTCTGATCATCAATCATAACGGCGCTGACCACATAGATTTCCCGGCTTGCCTGGGGGGAATCTGCGTTTTTGGCAAGCGCCTGGGCGTCCAGCGGGGCATCAAACTGTTGTTGAATCCAGTTGTGTAATTCGTCGTCTGGTCCCAGTTTTTCGATTTCCTGAGTGAGCAGTGCGCGTTCGTTGGCGTCTACGTGGCCGTCAGCCCGGGCCGCCATGATCATGGCCTGCAGTATCTCAAGACCACGCTTTTCCTGCTCGGCACCCTGCAGTTGTTCCAGTGGCCGGCCCTGTTGGGCTGGCGCTTGCTGAGGGACGCCCTGTGCGTTGCTCTGGTAATTCTGGTAGGCCTTCCACGCCAGCGCGCCTACACCTGCAAGAGCGCCATATTTCAGCGCCGTGCCGCCCATCTTTCGGCCGCGCTTGGAACCCAGCATCAAGCCCAGAGCACCGCCGCCCAGCAGGCTCTTGACGTCAATCCCGCTGCCGCTATTCCCGCCAGAGACCTGGTTGCCAAGGCTGCCCATCAGGCTGTTTATATCCATTCCACCGTTGCTTCGGGATTGGCCACCTTGAGCCTGCCCCATGATCTGATTCAGTACCGACATGACGTTCATTGTTCAGCTCCTTCGAGGGGCGTTGCCCGTGTTTGCTCATTGAGTTTAGCCACAACAAACCATAACCAACATGAATCCGGGATGAACGTATTGTCAGGCGCCTGCCCGTAAAGTTCCTTTGATCATTTCCGAACCATCGTCTAAATATTAAACAGGGTGTCCGTTAGCACCCGGAGAAATCCCGCAGCGCGTAACCCGCGCCAACAACAAGACGAACCACCCCACCGCTGCCGTTGCCCGCCACAAGCAGGCTTTAGTGCAGCCAGGCTTTTATCGCGAAGCCGGGGGACAGGAGGATGGGATGAAAGAAGTCCATGAGTTTCATGTGGATAGCACCCGCTATCTGGATGATCACGGCAAGCCCCTGAGTGAGCTGCCGCCCCAGGCCGGGAACACCGACAGGGTTCTGGCCGCCTACCGCAACATGGTGCTGACCCGCACCTTCGATTCCAAAGCCATTGCCCTGCAACGTACCGGAAAATGCGGTACCTATCCCTCTGTGCTGGGGCACGAAGTGGTGGGCACGGCCATTGGCCAGGGCATGGCGAAGTCCGATGTGTTTGTGCCGTACTACCGGGACCAGGCTGCCCATATTCTGAGGGGCGTCAGCCTCAGGGAGTTGCTGCTGTATTGGGGCGGCGACGAGCGCGGCAGCGCCTGGCAGAATTGCCCGGAAGACCTGCCAATCTCTGTACCCATTGCCACCCAGTGCTGCCATGCCGTAGGTGTGGCCTCGGCCATGAAAATTCGCGACCAGCAGCGGGCGGTGGTGTGCTGCATTGGCGATGGCGGTACCTCCAAGGGCGACTTTCTGGAGAGTATCAACCTGGCCGGTGCCTGGCACCTGCCGGTGGTGTTTGTGGTGATCAATAACCAGTGGGCCATTTCCACCCCCCGCAGCCTGCAAAGTGGCGCCGAGACCATCGCCCAGAAAGCCATCAGTGCAGGATTGCCGGGCCACATTGTGGATGGCAACGACTACTTCGCGACGATTGAAGCACTGGACGCTGCTCTGGAGCGGGCCCATGGCGGCAAGGGCGCAACCGTGATTGAAGCGGTGACCTACCGGCTGGGCGACCACACCACCGCAGATGATGCCACCCGCTATCGCACTGCCGAAGATCTTAAACGCGCCTGGGAAAAGGATGGCATCAAACGCCTGCAGAACTGGCTTCACGATGCCGGTTTGTGGAGCCCGGACAAGGAGAAGGCCCTGCAGGCGGACTGCAAGCAAACCGTAGAAAAAGCCGTGGAGGAATATCTGGCCACCGAGGCCGAGCCACCCACCGCTATGCTGGATTATCTGTTTGAAACCCTCCCCGCGGCGCTGCACCCCCAGCGTGAGCAGATTGCCAACAAATACCGGGGAGGTGCAGCATGAATGCGGCAAAGCGTTCGAATGAAACCCGTGACGTGACCCTGGTGGAAGCGGTCAACATGGCCCTGCACCGGGCCATGGCGGACGACGGAAACGTGGTGGTGCTGGGCGAAGATATCGCCACCAATGGCGGCGTGTTCCGTGCCACGGTGGGTCTGAAAGAAGCCTTCGGATTCAAGCGGGTGATGGACACACCGCTGGCGGAAAACCTGATTGCGGGCACCACCATCGGCATGGCCACCCAGGGCCTGAAGCCGGTGGCAGAGTTCCAGTTCATGGGATTTATCTATGCCGGTATGGAGCAGATTGTCAGCCACGCTGCGCGCATGCGTAACCGCACCCGGGGCCGGCTGCATTGCCCGCTGGTGTTCCGGGCGCCGTTCGGCGGTGGTATCCATGCGCCGGAACATCACTCTGAAAGCACCGAAGCCCTGTTTGCCCATATCCCTGGCCTGCGAGTGGTCATCCCCAGTTCGCCACAACGGGCCTATGGCCTGCTGCTGGCGGCCATCCGCAACCCGGACCCGGTGATCTTTCTGGAGCCCAAACGTATCTACCGGGCGGTGACCCAAAGCGTCGAAGACAACGGCGAGGCGCTGCCGCTGGATACCTGCTTTACCCTGCGAGAAGGCGATGACGTGACCCTGATCACCTGGGGTGCCTGCGTGATGGAAACCCTGCAAGCGGCCGATAAACTGGCAGAGCAGGGCGTGAGTTGCGAGGTGATCGATGCAGCCACCGTCAGCCCGCTGGACCGGGAAACCCTGCTGTGCTCGGTCGCCAAAACCGGCCGGGCGGTGATCATCCATGAAGCCTGCCGAAATGGCGGAGTGGGTGCGGAGGTAGCCGCTTCCATTGCCGAAGCGGCTTTTCTGGACCTGCAGGCTCCGGTGGTGCGGGTAACCGGCTACGACACCGTGATGCCTTACTACCGGAACGAGCAGTATTACCTGCCTCAGGTGGAAGACATCGTAAACGCCGTCGAACAGGTGATCGCGCTCTAGGAGGATAACCATGAAAAACTTCAAACTCCCAGACCTGGGCGAAGGCCTCCCCGAAGCCGAAATCGTCGAATGGCACATCAAGGTGGGTGACACGGTGGGTGTGGACCAGGTACTGGTCAGCGTCGAAACCGCCAAAGCCATCGTTGAAGTGCCGTCGCCCCAGGCCGGTACCATTGCCAAACTTTATGGCGAGCCCGGGGACATCATTCACACCGGCGAACCCCTGCTGGCCTTTGAAGGGGCGGGTGACGACACCGGTACGGTGGTGGGTGAGCTGAAATCCTCCGGCAAAGGGGATGGGCAGGGCGCGCAGAAAGACCAGTTCATTGTCGGCGCAGCTGCCTCCAGCAAACGGGCCCGTGCCAACCGGGCCACTCCTGGTGTGCGGGCGCTGGCGGAGCGGCTGGGTGTCAGCCTGGAAACCATCAAAGGCAGCGGGCCCGGCGGCCTGATCACCACAGACGACGTACACAAACAGGCCAGCCACCAGAAACAGTTGGGCGATGCTGAACCCTTGCGTGGCACCCGCCGCACCATGGCGAAGAACATGGCGTTGTCTCACGCCCAGGTAGTGCCAGTCTCTATTTTTGAGGATGTGGATATCGGCGACTGGAAAAAGGGCACCGATACCACCATGCGCCTGGTCCAGGCCATCGGGAAAGCCTGCGATGCGGTGCCGGAGCTAAACTGCTGGTTTGATGGCGACAACCTGAGCCGCCAGTTACTGAGCGAGGTGCACGTAGGCATTGCCGTGGATACGCCCGAGGGCTTGTTTGTGCCGGTGCTGAGAGACATAACACACCGTAACCTGAAAGACCTGCGCAAAGGGCTGGAGAACCTGCGGGAAGCGGTGGCCACCCGCAAGATTCCACCAAAGGAGATGCAGGGTGCCACCATCACCCTGTCCAATTTCGGCACCATGACCGGCCAGTACGCCAACCCCATCGTCAGCCCGCCCCAGGTGGCTATCGTGGGCGCCGGGCGTATTCGGGAGAAGGTGGTGCCATATGATGGTGCTGCGACCATTCGTCGCATTCTGCCCCTGTCCCTGACCTTCGACCACCGGGCTGCCACTGGCGGCGAAGCCTCGCGGTTTCTGGGCGCGCTGGTCGATGCGTTGCAGAAAACAGGCTGAACGGGCGGGCCGGTGGTCGCCGGCCTGCTGTTCCGGGTACTTGCCAACCGGCGCGTTGGCGATAACACTAAGGGCCTTCAAATGCCTGAAACCATCACCGTGCGAGACACCATGAACCGATTCAATAAACTGACCTCCGCGCTGCTGTTGGCCTGTACCACCCTGGCAACACCGTTACTGGCGGCTGATCATGGTAACCATGCTGGGCATAGCAAGGTCCAGATCGACAACCCCTGGAGCCGGCCAACCCCGCCCGGCACGCCCATGGGCGTGGGCTACCTGGCCATCACTAATAATGGTGAGCAGGACATCACCCTGGTGGCGGCACAAAGCCCGAGAGCCGGCCATGTCTCCATCCACGAAACCTCCGTGCACGAAGGCGTAATGCGTATGCAGCCGGTGAAGGGTGGGTTGGCCATTCCGGCTGGCGAAACCGTGCAGCTGAAACCCCGCAGTTATCACCTGATGCTGGAGCAGTTACCCCAGCCCCTGGTTGAAGGCGAGAAAATTCCGGTGCAGCTGGACTTCGACGGTGCGGACGACATGGATATTGAGCTGGTGGTCCAGCCGCTGGATGGCATGCCTATGGACCACTCGAAGATGGAACATTCCAAAATGAAACACTGAGGCGGTCTGAGGGTGTTCTGATCCGGAAGCGCTTAACGCTTCACGCAGGCAAAGATCGCGTTTCCGGATTCTCCATCCCAGGGCACAATGCGTTCGTAGTCGTGTTCGAAGATGTGTACCTCGAACCACGGCTTCAACAGCGCTTCGAACTCGCCGAAGCTGAGTGCCACCATCGGGTGCTCATCCTGCCAGGACTCGCAAACACCGTTGGTATTGCGGTCAATACTCAGCCGCAGTGATTGCCGCTCACCAGGGCCGGCGTAGTGCCAGCCGGAACGGAAGCTGAACTCGCTGCCATCATGCTGCGCTGTGTGGCTGACATACAGGTTGTTATTGATGCGGGTTTTGTCCACCGCATTGAAACAGAACAGCCCGTTCTCCGATAACGCCTGGTGGGCACTGCGGATGCAGCCTTTGAGTTTCTCGATGCCATCGCTTACCGAACAACTGATGCAGGCGTCGGATACCCCGGCTTTGCGCCCGGTAGTCGATATCTGCACACATCAGGTCATAGTACCCGGACAAGTCCGTGTATAAGGCGTTGGTAGACAATGGCAAGCCTCTGCAGGATTAACTGGATCACCTCTGGCGATCAGCAGCTGCAGCGCAGGCAAGGCGCTGCGGGCGGGCGTTTCGAGGGCGGGGTATGGTACCGAATTTGCCCGTTAGCCGGTAGCACTTCCAGAAGCGGTTTCCGACTTATATTGACGGGTGGCATAAAGTCATTGTGGTCACTCTCCTTCGCTATTACGGCACCGCCTTGCACCTCGGGGCGTTGCGGCGGTTCTGAATTGAATGCAGAATGCCGTAACGGTTTAATCTGCTATTCAACAGCCCCGAGAGCGGAGTTCAGCTATGTCGCCAAAGGATATTGTGGCGCAGTTTATTTCAGACATTCACGCCCAGCGTTTTGACGAGGCCAAGACCTTGCTGGCGGAGGATGGCTTCGAGTATGTGGGGCCCAACATGCGCTTCCTCAGCCGGGACGACATGCTCGCTTACCAGTTCGGCATGGCCGCTATCCAGAAAGACCTTGTGCTGCGGCAGCTAAGCGCAGACGGCGAGCACGTGTTTGCGATCCTGGACTACCGGACGCATTTTGAACCCATCGGAGATGTGCGGCTTGCGGTGTGGTTTCGAGTTCGTGATGACAAAATCCATACCATGGAAACTTTCTATAACGCCGCAGTTGTAGAGAATATGTTGGGGGGTAACCTGCCAACGGCAGGCTGAACAAGGCAGGGTTCCCCTGTTCAGCCTTAGCAGACTGCCTTCAGGCACACTCCCTGAAGGCAGGTTCTGATTACTGCCTTGCGCGCTTGCGGGCAGCGCCCAGGCCAAGCAGGCCCAGACCCAGAAGTGCCATGGTGCCGGGCTCCGGCACGGGCAACTCGGTGACGTTGAGGCTGGCCATCAGGTTGATGGATGTGTCAGCGTTTTCCGCGGTGAAGAAGGTTTCCACTTCGCCGGCAAAGCCAATCAGATCCAGGCTGTAAAGGTTGTTGCCCAGCTGGAACTCTGAACTGGTCAGGTATTGATCCAGAATCCAAACCTGATCATCTACATCGCCAGTGTACTCGATTATATCTCTCCACTGTCCGAAGACGCAGCTGCCGAAAAAAATAAACCCGCTGCACCATTGCCCTGTAACTTCCGGCGCTGTGTTCGGCGTTTCGTTGTGGGCAAAGACAAAAGTGCCCGATGAGCCGCCGTTATCACCAAAGCCATCAAAGCCAAGATTGACGGCGAGATCCACCCCGGTGATGCCATTACCGGTGATGGGCCGGTTAATGTGCGTCAGGCTGCCCAGCACAAATGCGTCGCTGTCCAGGATAGTCTGAGGGAGCGGAGACGTTCCATCGAAGTTATAGCCACTCTGGCCGTAACCAGAGCTGTACCCCCAGCGAATCTGGCTGGTGCCTTCGCCGTTGACGTTGGAGTTGGAACCGCCAACGGCATTTTCAAAGCTTCCGGATACAGAGGTCAGGTTAACTGGAAAGGCAAACGCAGCGCTGGCGGTCAGTGCGGTTGCAGTTGCGACTAAGGCTTTTGCTAGCATTTTCATTATTCGTTCCTTCGTTTTGAGTGAGTCCGTTCTCGTTTAGCAAGTTAAGTGCCATTTCTTTAGGTTATTGATTTGTGGCTGTTTTTATGAGGCCCTGAAAATATGTGTCAATTAACCTGACATTTGCGTTGTTCTTAGGCTGTTCCAGCGCTGCTTATCGCTGCTGGGAGCGGTAATGTGTCCACATTATTTACAGTCTTTCGGTCGCGCCTGGACTGTAGCGATCTCTCGTTGCCATACGGTAATGCTCCCGGCATGAAGAAACCGGCAAGCCGTGCTATCAATTGAGAGGGATTATTATTTTCTCCTGAAGGAATGGGCATGGCTTACTGGTTGGTGGACAGCCCGGGTTCTGGCGATGGCCGTCGCGACGGCGATTTCTGGCTGAGGCACTTGCGCGAACAGGGCATTAATGAGGTAACCGTTTGCAAGCTGGATGACGCCGAGCATTGGATTCGCCTTGTATCGGGTGATGATTGCCTGATGGCGGCGGGTGGAGACGGTACGGTAAACGGCGTGGCGTCACTTTGTCTTCGTACCGGGGCAACCCTGGCGGTTCTGCCATCGGGCACCGCTAATGACTTCGCCCGAAACCTGGGCCTTCCTGAGGATCCTTCAGAGGTTGTTCGGCTGGTGGCAGAGGGTGGCTCGCAACGGATCGATGTGGCGGAGTTTTCAGATCGCATTTATTTGAATGTGGCTCACATCGGGCTTGGAACCTTGCCCTCCCGAAAAGCCAGTTCCCCAACCAAGCAAGCTTTGGGCAAGTTCAGCTACCTGGCCACCCTGTTTCAGCAGGTGGGTGCCAAGCGGGGCTTCCGGGCCAGGATTCAGACGGATCGCTCATCGCTCGAAGGCCGCTGGCTCTCCATTGCGGTTGCCACGGGAGCCTACTTTGGCGGCGGCCAGGAAATACCGGAAGCCTCGGCTGACGATGGACTGCTGGATATCATTGCCATACGCCCCCGCCCGCTAGCCCAGTTGTTACTGACCTTCCTGACGGTTCGGCTGAACCGAAAAACGCCCCGGAGAACCAGCACAGTTATTCAGATCAAAGGCAAGTGGTGCCAGATAGACACCCAGCAGCCCAGAACCGTAACCGTAGACGGTGATGTAGCCGGCAAAACGCCCTTTCGGGCGACTTGCCGGCCGGGCGCTATCCGAGTGATTGGCAAGAGGGTAGTGCATACCGGCGAGCAGCCGGCAACGGGTTAGACTGAGATGCCGGCTTTACGGGCCCGGGCCGCGTGCAGCTTTTTGTAGCTCTCGATCATCTTCAGGTGCCGGTCGAGGCCGCGCAGGTCCATGCCGGTTTCTTCAAGGCCATAGAAACGCACGGCGCCGTTGATGGAACCTTCGACGGCATCCATCACCTCGTTGCCGAACATGCGGCGGAAGTTGTAGAGATAGTCTTCCAGCTCCAGTTCTTCGTTCAGTGTCGCTTCCAGGGCTGCGTTCATGGCCTGGTAGAACAGGCCGCGCTCAACGGTGTTATCGTTGAACTGCAGGAACATCTCCACCAGTTCCTGGGCTTCTTCCAGTTCACCCAGCGCCAGGTAGATCAGCAGTTTCAGTTCCAGAATGGTGAGCTGGCCCCACACGGTGTTTTCATCGAACTCGATACCGGTGAGAGTGACGATGGTCATGTACACGTCCAGCTCGGCCTCTTCCAGCCGCTCCACCAGGCTGGTTAGTTCGTCTTCATCCAGGCGGTGGAGATTGAGGATGTCTTCCCGGAATGCCAACGCCATGTTGGTGTTGTCCCACACCAGGTCTTCCACCGGGTACACCTCGGAATAGCCGGGTACCAAGATGCGGCACACCGGGGCGCCCAGATAATCGAAGCCGGCTACGTAGCACTCCTTGCCCATGTCCGCGAGCATCTGGAACAGGGTGGCCGCTTCTTCTTCGTTGGTGCCGGAGAAATCCCACTCGACAAAATCGTAGTCGGATTTGGCACTGAAGAAGCGCCAGGACACCACCCCGCTGGAGTCGATAAAGTGCTCAACGTAGTTGTTAGGCTCAGTCACCGCCATGGAGTTGAAGGTGGGGGCGGGCAGGTCGTTCAGGCCCTCGAAACTGCGGCCCTGCAGCAGTTCGGTCAGGCTGCGCTCCAGCGCTACGTGGAAGCTGGGGTGGGCGCCAAAGGAGGCAAACACGCCGCCGGTTTTTGGGTTCATCAGGGTCACGCACATCACCGGGAACTGGCCGCCCAGAGAGGCATCCTTCACCAGTACCGGGAAGCCCTGTTCTTCCAGGGCCTTGATGCCTTCGACAATCCCCGGGTACTTGGCCAGCACGCTGTCCGGCACATCCGGCAGGGCGATTTCGTTTTCGATGATTTCTTTTTTCACTGCCCGTTCGAAGATCTCGGACAGGCACTGCACCTGTGCTTCCTGCATCGTGTTGCCGGCGCTCATGCCGTTGCTCAGATACAGGTTTTCGATCAGGTTGGAGGGGAAATACACGGTTTCCCCATCGGAATGGCGCACGTAGGGAATGCTGCAGATACCGCGCTCCGGGGTGCCGGAGTTGGTGTCATACAGGTGGGTGCCCAGCAATTCGCCATCGGGGTTGTAGATGGCCAGGCAATGGTCGTCCAGGATACCTTCGGGCAGTTCTCCTTCCGGACCTGGCTGGAACCATTTCTCGTTCGGGTAATGCACGAACTCGCTGTTGGCGATGTCCTGGCCGAAGTACTGGTCGTTGTAGAAAAAGTTGCAGTTCAGGCGCTCAATGAATTCACCCAGGGCCGAGCACAACGCGGCTTCCTTGGTGGCACCCTTGCCGTTGGTGAAGCACATATGGGCGGCGGTATCGCGCACGTGTAGGGACCAAACATTGGGCACGATGTTGCGCCAGGAGGCAATCTCGATCTTCATACCGAGATCCGCCAGGATGCCACCCATGTTGGCAATGGTCTGTTCCAGCGGCAGGTCTTTGCCTTCGATGTAGGTGCTGGAGTCACCGCCCGGGGCGGCAGTCAGCAGGGCCTGGGCGTCTTCGTCCAGGTTTTCCACCACTTCAATCTGGAAATCCGGACCGGTTTGCACCACCTTTTTGACCGTGCAGCGGTCGATGGAGCGGAGGATGCCCTGGCGGTCCTTGTCGGAAATGTCTTCCGGCAGTTCCACCTGAATCTTGAAAATCTGCTTGTAGCGGTTTTCCGGGTCTACAATGTTGTTCTGCGACAGCCGGATGTTGTCTGTGGGGATATCCCGGGCATTGCAGTAAACCTTCACAAAGTAGGCTGCGCACATGGCCGATGAGGCCAGGAAGTAGTCAAACGGGCCGGGCGCCGAGCCATCGCCTTTGTAGCGGACGGGCTGATCTGAGATGACGGTAAAATCGTCAAACTTGGCCTCAAGCCTCAGGTTGTCGAGATAATTGACTTTGATTTCCATGGGCAGCTTACCGGATTCAGAAATATGAGCAGTTTACGCGGAATAGACGAGGTGATCCCCGATGCGCGGGATGGTCTCACAAAAACGGAACGGACGATACTTTACGTCCTGAGCGAGACCCAGAAGGAATTGGGCGGGCGTAATGTGCCTACCGTGATGCTCTATGGCCGGGTACTGGAATACGTGAATATTAGTGAGCAGGAGTTGCATCTTTACCTGGATCGCCTCGGTGTAAAAGGAGACGGCATGGGCGGCTGACTGTCATGGTTGGTGGGCGCGCATGTGCTCCGGGTCGATCCGGTAAAAACGACACAGGGCCTCATAGACGTCGGGTTGTTCATGCCTCAAATGGCGCGGCTGTTGGTAAAAGGCTTCGGTCAGCACTGCGAAAAACTCGGCTGGTTCGGTGGCGCCGTAGGGGTCGAGCCAGGGTTTGTGGTGGTGTTCCAGTCGGTGTTGCAGGTGGTCCCAGGCTTCGGTCATGGTTTTCTGCCAGCGTGCAGCGTCATCGCCACTCAGTGGTGGTGCGCCGTCTGCGGTGCCATCCAGGTAGTCCAACTGATGGGCGAATTCGTGAAGAATTACATTGTGCGGACCATGAGGATTGGCGATGGCTTGTTCACACTGGCTCCAGGCCAGAATCACCCGGCCATGGGACCAGGCCTCTCCGGCCCGGGTTTCGTCACTGGTGCTGACCACCAGGCCATCGCTGTCGGTGTCCTGTACCCGGTAGATGTCGGGGTAGACCAGAATGCTCTTTACATCGTCGTAGTTCGAGAAGGCTCGTTCCAGCAATAACAGGCAGGCATGACCCGCGATGGTCACCCGTACCCGGTCATCGATGTGAAAGCCTGCGCATTCATAGAATTCCTTTTCCGCGATAAACAGCTGAACCAGGTTCTCCAGCCGGGATTTGTGGCCGTTGGAGAGCTGGTTATAGATGGGTACGTTTTCCTTGAGGTGGCGCCGCCAGGGCGCAGGGAAGGGCTGTTGCAGTTCTCGCTGGCGTCGCCAGTTGCGGTAGAAGAACAGGTAAAAGACCGTTCCGGAAAGCAGAAGGATAGCGGCCAGGGAAAAGATCAGTGCGGGCGACATGGGTAGGCCTGTTCAACGGTCATGTTGCAGTCTGTGTAGTTGCAGGTCTTTTTCCAGCCGGTAAGTGTCAAAATCCCGAGCCAGGAAAAGGTGGCCCTTGTAATGCTGCAACGCCTCGGCGGCGAGCTGGTTGATATGAGGCGTGCCACCCGGGGCGGACTGGTAACGGGAGCTGAAGTGGGTGAGTACCAGGTTGGGGAGCTTTACGCTCTGGGCAAACCGGGCGACCTGCTGCGCCGAGCTGTGCTGGGGCCAGGGGCCGACCCGGTCGGCGACGTCCTGGGTGTAAGTCGCTTCGTGGATGAGTACATGAGTTCCCTCGCTGGCCTCTTTCAAAAGCTCCGGTGTGTCATTATCACCACCCACAATGATGCGCCGGGCGGTTCTGGGTATCTCTGTGTAGTCATCGCTCCTCAACAACCGGCCGTCATCCAGCAGAACGTCTTTGCCCTTCTGCAGGTCGCCCCAGGACGGACCCGCCTCTATGCCGTCCGCCGTCAGTTTCTCCTGCCTTAGCTGGCGTTCCAGATTTCGTTCAGTAAAGACATAAGCGCGACAGGCAACCCGGTGCGAAAGCGCCACGTTGGTAACCCCCACGTTGTCATCCTGCCAGTAAAAATCGTGCGCCTCGGAATTGATGAAGTTCAGCGGGTAGCTCAGGCTGGAGTCGCTGTTATCTATCGTCGCCTCGACGAACCGGCGCACCTGTGGCGGGGCGATGATGTCCAGCGGCTCGGTGCGGCCCAGCATGGAGGCGCTGGTGAGCAGGCCCGGCAGGCCGAAGATGTGGTCGCCGTGAATGTGGGTGATAAAGATGGCCCGCAGCTGCATCACCGAATAGCGGGTGCGCATCAGTTGGTGCTGGGTGCCTTCTCCGCAATCGACCAGGTACCAGGGTTTGGGACCGGACCGGCAAAGGGCCAGGCCAGTAACGTTCCGTGACCGGGTTGGTGTTCCGGCGGATGTGCCCAGGAAAGTAAATTCCATCGTGCCTCGATTCGCGGTAATGTGCCCCCTAATAATACGAAACCCTGCTCTGAGATGATACGGAACCCATCATGTCTGAACTCGCAAACTACGAAAGCTTTAACATCGAAGTAAAAGACCACATCGCCCACGTACAGTTCAGCCGTCCTGAAGCGCTGAACTCCATGAACAAGGCGTTCTGGCTGGAGTTGCCCCGCTGCGTGCAGGACATCGAAGCCAACACAGACGCCCGGGTGATTGTGATCTCCTCCACCGGCAAGCACTTTTCCGCCGGTATGGACCTTGGTGTGTTTTCTGATCCGAAATCCGTGCCCATGAGCGGTGATCCGGGCCGTATGGCCGAGAACCTTCGCCGCGTTGTCTTGCAGTTGCAAGATACCCTGAGCTCTCTGGAAAAAGTACGCCTGCCGGTGCTGGCGGCGGTTCACGGCGGCTGCATTGGTGGCGCGCTGGATCTGGTGTGTGCCGCCGACAGTCGTTACTGCACGGCGGATGCCTACTTCACCATCAAGGAAACTGAGCTGGGAATGACCGCCGATGTAGGCACCCTGCAGCGTTTGCCCAAGCTGATGCCCGAAGGCGTAGTGCGGGAACTGGCCTACACCGGCCGCAAATTCGGCGCCGAAGAGGCACAGCGACTTGGTTTCGTGAATACCGTTTACGAGAACCAGGAGGCGATGCTGGAAGGAGTGATGGCCATTGCTGCCCAGATTGCGGGCAACTCGCCGCTGGCGGTGACCGGCTGTAAGGAAATGATCAATTTCAGCCGTGATCACAGCGTGGAAGACAGCCTGAAGTACATGGCTACCTGGCAGGCCGGCATGTTCCGCCCCGGAGACATGATGAAGACTTTTCAGGCCAAGGCCCAGAAACAGGCTCCGAGCTACGATGCGCTGTTCCCTGTCAAGGATCTGTTCGACAACTGATCCATGCCTGAACGCGGAAGTCCCTCCATGCCTTCAGCCACCGCCCTGATGTTTCAGGGCGGCATTGGTCTGATAGGCCTGCTTGCGGTCTGGCTGTTTGACATCCCGCTGCTTCTTGATGGCCTGAATGCTGTTGAGGTGGTGTTGTTCGGCACAGTGGGGGCGGCTGGTACCTATCTGGTGCTGGTGTTGTTGTCCCGGGTGCCCTGGCTTTTCCCGGGTAATCTGAGCAGCCAGATGCAGGCGCTTTATAACTTCGCCGCCAGTTATCGCTGGCCGGTACTTCTGGCGCTGTCGGTATTGGCGGGAGTGGGGGAAGAGTTACTGTTTCGCGGGGCCATTCAGGGCTGGCTACTGCAGCATACCGGCCCCTGGACAGCGGTTATTGCTGCTTCCGTGTTGTTCGGCCTGGTGCACTATGTTTCGTTCACCTATTTCGTGATGGCCACAGGCCTTGGTGCAGTGTTGGGCGTTGCCTACCAGTTCAGCCAGAGCCTGGCGCTGGTCATGGTCTGGCATGCACTGTACGACATGGTCGCGCTCTATTGTCTGCTGCGTTATCCCCACTGGTTTGGTGTTCGCCGGCCCCTGCCCTGAACCAGAAGAGTTCCCACCTGTGAGGCGCGCGGGTATCCTTGCGCCAGTTTTTTCGGAGTAGTTGGAATGCTTGAGAGTTACCTGACCGGCCTGCTGGTGTGTGGCGGTATTATCGTGGCCATCGGTGCCCAGAACGTGTATGGACTCCTCCTCTATTGCAAGCACTTTGTTTGATCGCGACTAAGGTACGACTGCCTACGTGTATCCGGTCTCTTCAAAGATGCCGTTTCGTGGGCATCGGACCCTGATGGGCTATTCGCACGCCGGTTCCCAATCGCTTACACGAGCTCGCGGCTCCACGTTCATAAGGGGTTTCCCAGCGCCGGTTCGACCTGTTCGCCATCACTCAAAATGCCATGCAATCGTGGTGGATGTCTCCTGTGAAAACTCTGTTTAAGTCATTTTTATGTCACGTTCAGATAGCACCTTCACATGCTGCCCGCAGCCAGGCTGTCATCATAGTCCGTCTCGCTGTGCACCAATGCCCAGGCAATGCGGGCTGTTTTGTTGGCCAGCGCCACCGTCGCCACATTGATATGCTTGCGGGCGGCAAGGCTTTTGAGCCAATGACTGAGTCCGTCGTCTTTACTATCAACATGACGCAGCACGGCCCGTGCTCCGTGAACGAGCAGCTTGCGCAGGTAACTGTCGCCGCGCTTGCTGATCCCCAGTAAACGGTCCCGTCCCCCGGTGCTGTGCTGCTTGGGCGTCAACCCCAGGGAGGCGGCAAAGTCGCGCCCTTTGCGGAAGGCCTTCCCGTCGCCCAGAGCACCTGACAAGGCACTGGCTGTGAGCGGTCCTACGCCGCGTAATGTCATCAAACGCTTCGCCACAGGATCCTGCCGGACACTCTCAGTGATCCGATCGTCAAGCGCTTTGATGCGGTCATCCAGGTGCCGGAGATCCTCAGCCAGCCCATTCAGCAGAACCCGGAAGCTATCGGTAAGCCCGTTCTCGGCGTCTTCAAGCCACCCCGGTAAGGTGCGGCGAAGCTGCTGGATGCCCACCGGGGCAATAATGCCGTACTCGCCTATCAGTCCCCGTATCTGGTTGGCCTTGGCAGTTCGCTGCCCAACAAGCTCTTCCCGGATACGGTGAGCAGCCTGAATGTCCTGCTGGGCCACCGTCTTGGGGGCAACAAACCGCATGTTCGGACGACTCATGGCTTCGCAGATCGCTTCCGCATCTACCCGGTCATTTTTGTTACTTTTGACATAGGGTTTCACAAACTGGGCGGCAATCAACCTGACGTGATAGCCCCGCCTTTGCAGCTCACGCGCCCAGTAATGAGATGAGGCACAGGCCTCCATGCCAATCTCGGCGCCAGCTGGTACTTTGCGGCTGAGTGCATCAAGCCACTTGCTGCGAGAATACTTGCCTTGCCATTGAGTGTGGCCGTGGCGGTCTACGCCGTGCACGTGGAACACTGACTTGGCAATATCAACACCGACGCGGATAATATTCATGTGGACTTCTCCTCATCTTTTCGATGGTTGACTGTTCACTCACCATTTTGGCACGTAGATGCCGGTTAGGTGAGGAGGAGTCCATCCCATTGCTTACATCCTGAGCCAGGCCATTCGCCGGGAGCACCACTGGTGGGCAGCCGGGTTGTGCATGGTGTCAGACGTACTGCTGTTTACGCTCGGCATGTTCGGCGTGAGTGCGGCCCTGATGGCGGCACCCCAGGCGCTGGAAGTCTTGCGCTGGCTGGGTGTTGCCTTCCTGGGCTGGCTGGCCCTGCAGGCGTTTGTGCGCGCAGGCCGTGGCCGGGCGGCACTGAAAGCCTCGGGTGATGTCGGGCGAAGCCTGAAACGGGTTATCCTGACCACTCTGGCCGTTACCCTGCTCAATCCGCAGGTTTATCTGGATACCCTGTTGCTGATCCCGGCAGTGGGTGCCCAGCAGAGTAGTGCCGTGACTTTTGTGGCCGGCGCCAGCAGCGCGTCGATCCTCTGGTTTGGTGGTCTTGCCTGGTTCGGCTCCAGGCTGGCACCGGTTCTTTCCAAACCCGGTGCCTGGCGAGTGATTGATGGCGTTATTGGCCTGATGATGGCGGCTATCGCTTTACAGCTGGCCCTTGGCGGCCTTTGATATCTCGCCTTTCTCAACTTGTTCCAGAAATGCACGGATATCCTCGAAGGCTTCTTCGGCTTCTGGCAACAGCGGTGTGAAGATGTGCCACACATGCACCATGTTCTGCCAGGTGTGCAGTTCAACCGGTGAACCTTCAGCCCTGGCCTTGGCTGCATAGCGGGTAGAGTTGTCCAGCAGCATTTCTGTGGAGCTGGCATGGATCAGCGTTGGCGGCAGGTTGTTCAGGTTGCCGCGCAACGGCGAAGCCACAGGATTGGTAGGGGAGATCCGGAATGCCGCCAGGGTGCCCCACCAGAGCACCGGCAAAGGAATCTTGGATAGCCCGCCAAACACCGGTCCCAGCAGGGGATCGGTGCGGATGTTGTCGCGGTTGCTGGGGGCCGTCAGGGTGAGGTCTGTGGACGGCGACAGTGCCACTGCGGCATCCGGCTGGCGGATACCATTGTCCCGAACCCAGGCAATCAGCGACAGGGTATGGCTGCCGCCTGCGGAATCACCAGCTACCACCATAAAATCTGCAGTTTCTTCACCGTCCGGGCCGTGGGCTAACAGCCAGGTGTAAGCCTGGCGGCAGTCACGGATGCCATCCATAAAGCGGTGCTCCGGCATCAACCGGTAGTCGAGGGCGAAAACGGCGGCATTGGCCAGTTGCGAGAACCTGTCGGTAATCGCCCGGTGGCTGCGGGGGCTGCCGGCAGCCCAGGCGCCACCGTGGATATACAGAACCCGTCGTCGGGTGTCCACGCCCGGGGCGATAACCCATTCGCCCCTGGGTTGGTCGTTATGACGAATCTCTGAAGTTACTTCAACATCCTCACCCAGACTGTCCAGGTGATTCCTCAGGGCAATCAGCCTGGCTTTGCCTTTCAGTCCCTTTGATGCCCGGCCCATATCTTTAATGCGTGACAGCACCTCATCGTGAGCCGGATTGGGTGCGACTTCCTTCACTGCCCACTCGTTGCCGTCAAATTCGGACAGGTCTTTGACCCGGAACAGCAGGAAAGTGGCAACAACAATCAGCGCGACAATGGCGAGCAAGGTCCAGAGCATGGGTGTTCCTTTTCGGGAAGCAGTGGTTTTGTTCTGTGGATCAGTGAAATCCTAACACGGCAACTATCACATCCGTGCGTTGTGTTGCCATTGGCCGGGCGGCCGGTGTGCAGGGCAATGTTCGGGATGCTTGCAGGAAAGGGGGCAGAGAAGAAGGGCCCGGAGAACCGGGCCCAGGGGCCTTAGTGACCGTAGATACGCATAGTGGTGTCCTGAACCACGAGGTTATCCAGCATCACAGAACCAATATTGGCTCCGCCTACCAGAACCTCGCCGATGGACATATCCGCTGCGAAGGTATTCAGGTCGATGGCCAGCGCATCGCCGGAACCGCCCAGACGGGTTGCCTTGTAGACGTCCATATCAATGGTGGCGCCGAGTGTCAGCACACTTGGTGCAGCGGCGGTGCCATCAAGCTTGGTGCCCATGTAGTCGGCGCCGGTCATTTTCAGGTCACGGATGCCGAGGCCCAGGAAGTCGATGTCAACGTCCAGGTCAGAGATACCTACCTGAGTGTTCAGGTTCAGTCTGTCCGTAGCGGTGTCAACGGTGATGCCTACCTTAGTGAAGGCACCGACCATGTTGAAGTTGCTGGCCAGCAGGGTGGAATCGGTGTGGCCTTCCAGGGTCCACTCGCCGGTGCTTACGCCGAAGTCGATCGGCGCAGCGGTCAGCGGCAATACGTTGATGATTGCGTCGCCGTCAGCAGCTACATCGATCTCGATGGCAATGTTGTCGATCAGGTTAGTGGTGGCGTCCAGCCCGAGTGCATCCCGGAAATCAGTGATTTCAGAGAACAGACCAGTGGTATTCGCACCGCCAATCGAGATGTCTTTGATAGACAGGGAGCCTTCATCGGTGTATCGGAATTCGCCGATGTCCACACGGGTTTCCAGCTCGATAGTCACACCGGCCTGACCGGTGATACTGCCCATCTGGGCGTCATCAATGGGTTTCAGGTCGGCCTGGGCAGCAAACGGGAGGCCTGCCATGGCCAGCACTAACGCGGATTTTTTCAGGCTTTTCATTTCGTCGTTCCTTTTTTGATTTTGTTTTCTCTTCTTTCCTGATTCGGGTTACAGCCGGCGGATACCGGCTGTAACCCTTTCCGGCCAAGCCGGAACTTTTAGAACTGAGGAGTCAGGTCCAGGTTGATGGTGTTGCCCGGGCCAGTCATGAACTGGTTCAGCAGGCTGGTCAGCAGGCCGCAGTTTTCCAGCGCGCCCAGCTCGTATACACCGCTTACGGTACCGCCAGTGGCCGGTGAGAAGTTGGAGCCTTCAACCGACTTCAGCTCGATGTTGATCGGATCGCGGGTCTGACACTCGGAACCACCACCAATGCGAATTGGCAGCCAGCCGATCTTGATAGCCACCTTGGGTACTTTCACATACAGCTGGGAGTTGGCAGTCAGCTTGCCGTTTACCAGGGAGCCGGTGGTTACCGCAGCCTGCTCGAATTCCACGTTGGCGGCAGCATTGATCTTGCTGAACAGAACCTTGATGGAGAAGTTGCCGGAGGTTGGCTGAACTTCCAGGTCTGCTTCAAAAGTGCCGGCAGCCAGGTCGAGAAGGGTAGCGATAGAGCCAGTCAGGGGCAGGGAGCCGCCGGTTGCCTTGATCAGTGTGGAGCCTTCCAGGCCCAACAGCAGTTCAATGGGGTCGGGGCCGCCGGTGCTTTCTTCATAAGACTCTGCGCGCACCGGAATGGTTACGGTGGCGTTTTCTTCGTCGCTGGAGTTCACGACCAGGGCCGCGCTATACACACCCGGTGCACCGGCAGCAAAGCTCAGGTCGACAGAGCAGCTGGCGCCAGCGGCAACCGTGGTGCAGTTATTGGTCTGCAGGAAGTCAGCGGCATTGGCGCCTTCCAGGGCAATGCTGTTGATTTGCAGGGCGGCATTACCGTTGTTGGCAATGGTAACCTGCGCGGATTCGCTGGTTCCGGACAGAACGCGACCCAGTTCGACCGATTCCGGAGATACCGAGATTTCCGGTGTCGGAGCCAGGGTGCCGCGGCCAGACAGGGCAACGTCGATGCTCGGGGTTTCGGCATCGGTAGACTCGATGGTCAGGGTTGCGCTGCGGGTGCCGTCAGTGCTTGGAGCAAAGGTGACATCAACCGCACAGGAAGCTTCCGGCGCAAGGCTGGAGCCACACTGGTTATTCACGGTGAAGACGTCAGCATCGTTACCACTGATGGCAATGTTGTTCAGGCCCAGGGCTGCACTGCCGGTATTGGTGATGGATACGGACTGCTGAGCGCTCAGGCCGGCCTGTACCGCACCGAAGGCCAGTTCTTCAGCGCCTACGGTGATGCGCGGTGTTTCAACCACTTCACCACCCACGGTGATGGTTTGAAGCAGATTGTCCTGGCCTGGCAACTGAACACAGTCAGTCAGGATTTCACCGATCGGAGCCGGGGCAATGGCGCCATTGGCGGTGCGCGCAGTCAGGTCCAGCTGCAGGGCGCCAACACGGATGACCAGTTCGCCAATATCATCCTCTGTAACCAGGAATTCCGGAGACATGCCGGAGGCCGGAACATTGAATTCGCCTGAAGTTTCGGGAACGGGCGTGGGTGGAATGTCCAGCTTCACAATTTGTTCAACGGTTCTGCCTGCGGTCACAACACTGTTGTAACTGGTGGCAACGCCTTCGAGTGTGGCGGACTGAACCAGTTTGAGGCCGGTGCGGGCATCGTCATTGACTACGGTGATGGCATCAACGGTGAATGCGGGGATGGTGTCACCTACAGACACTACGGAAGGAATATCCGCGCTGATGGTAGCCCGGATGGGCTGGTCGCCAATCAGCGGGAATGGGCATTCAAAGGCCAGTTCGGTAGAGACCTGTTCGGCTGCCGCATTTGATGCACCGCCGGCCATCAAGGCCGCCGCCGCAACGGCGGGACCGAGCTTGCGAACGCTCGTGTTGAGGTTCCTGAGTTTCATGAGTTCGTCCTCTGTGTATCTTCTTTGTTGTAGTTGGGGTTGCAGACAACACCGATAAGGACTGCTCGATCGGACTTGCAAAGATCCCGTGCCATGCGCGTTTACGCATGAATGCAGGGTTATTAGACGGGGAGTGGGTGCCGCCGGTCATTGCTGGTGGCGGCACCATTTTTGTCTTAAACGGAAATCAGGGTGGGTTATTGTTCAAACCGTGAACGGTGTCAAAACGGCCGGGGAACGCCGGTCACTTTTTACTGCGGGCCTGCCGGCGAATGTCGCCCGGGGTCTGACCGGTCCAGGAACGGTAGGCTTTGGTGAAACCGGCCTGGTCACTGAATCCCAGTTTTTCTGCAATGGATTCCAGCGGCACATTGGTGTCTTTCAGGTACAAAGTGGCAAAGTTTTCCCGGATTTCGTTACGCAGTTCCCGGAAGGATGTGCCGGCGCTGGCAAGGTGCTGCCGCAATGTGCGGGGGCTGATCTCCAGGCGGCGGGCGATATTCTCGGTGGTGCAGGGGCGCCCGGGCTGGCTCATGATCAGTTCCCGTACCTGCATAACGGTCTCGTCTGCTTCCCGGGGTGTCTCCCGGGCACCGTGCCGGGTCCTGGCCACCAGGAATTCCAGGCTGGCGTCGTCTTTGCGAATCGGGGTGCCGTTCAGGGGCATGATCACCTGGCTGATGCCAGCATCGAATTCGAACTCGCTGTCTGGTGCCAGCAATTGCCAGTCTTTCTGGCTGGCTTTGCCCGGGAAGTCGAACTGGAAGGTGAAATGGCTGCATACCTGGGAGGAGACCCGGTGAATGCTGCCCATGTAGATCTTGGTCAGGCA
This sequence comes from Marinobacter sp. L-46, assembly GCF_056859535.1. Taxonomy (NCBI): domain Bacteria; kingdom Pseudomonadati; phylum Pseudomonadota; class Gammaproteobacteria; order Pseudomonadales; family Marinobacteraceae; genus Marinobacter; species Marinobacter sp. L-46. Next base: position 16,131 of record NZ_JBSXOP010000074.1, on the reverse strand, counting down.
GGGCCGAAGATCGCCCACTCCCCAGGTATCGATCAACCGGATGCGAATGGTGGAACCGCTGGATTCCAGCTCCATATCCATCAGTGGCAAGCCCACCCGGAGGTATTGAACAATCATGCTGACCAGGCGGCGGGGATTTTCCTGGCCCAGCACGGCAAAGCCGAGCAAGCCGTGGCTGGGCAGGTCCAGCTGCTGTCCGAATTCGAAGGCGGCCCGTTCGTCGTGCATCAGCCAGTCGGCCTGGCGGAGCAGGAGCAGCACCTGGCTCATGGTTACGCTGGCATCAGGGTTGTTCAGAAGGTCGTCGGTAATGCCGGTTTCCGCCATGATGGCGTGGCGTTTAACGCCGCGGTTTTCCATAAACCGGATAAAACGGCGGGCATAGCGGGCCGAGATAATCGGCACCTCCAGTGCAAGGTTGTTCAACGAATCCATGTTTCCGTCTCTGTGCCGAGGCTGTGTACGGGGTTAGTATAGGCGCGGTGTTACGGTGGATATCCGGCAACTGGTCACAAATTGGCCGCATGGCCGGATATGACAATGAAACTTCAGACAGGTTTGTCCCCCATGATTTCAGGTGGTGCCACAGCATCCAATACAGAGTTGTCCGAGCCCTGTTCGGTTTGTGAGAGCCGCACACTCGCACCGTTTATGGAGGTAGAAGGCAAACTTTACCTGCGTTGTGGCACTTGCCAGGCAACCCTGATGGCGCCGGGGTTCTACTTGTCTGAGCAGGAGGAACGGGCTGTCTACCAGTTGCACGATAATCAGCCAGAGGACCCGGGCTATCGAAAGTTTCTGTCAAAGCTTGTCGGGCCTCTACTGGCAAAGCTTTCCCCGGGCGCCCACGGGTTGGATTTTGGCTGTGGCCCCGGGCCCGCGCTGGCTAGCATGTTTGAGGAGGCTGGCCACCCGATGTCGGTTTACGATCCGTTCTTCAGTCCAGAAAGGGAAGTGCTGAACCAGGCCTATGATTTTGTGACCTGTACCGAAGTCGTGGAACACCTGCACCAGCCTGCCCAGGTATTCAGACAGCTCGATACCTTGGTAAAGCCCGGAGGCTGGCTGGGTATCATGACCTGTTTTCAGAACGCTGATGACCGCTTTGCCACCTGGCATTACCGCAGAGACCCGACCCACGTGGTGTTCTACCGGGAAGAAACCTTTGCCTGGCTGGCCGCACATTTCGGCTGGGAGCTGGAGGTGCCGAGAAAGGATGTTGCGCTGTTCCGAAAGCGGGCCTGACCCGGTTCAGGGCGCCTCGGCAGGACATTGGGGAATGGACGGGCATTGCTGCGTGGCGTTTTGGATCGGGCCGGGCAGGCTGTCTGCTTTATTCTTGAAGCGGTCAGGGGCAAGGGCGCCGGCGCAGGCCCGGGCTTTTTTGGCTGTTTCAGGGCAGCCATTGGCCGACAGGGCATAGGCCAGGTTGTTCCAGCCTTCAGGGGCTTGCGGGAATAGCTTCACAGCTTTCAGAAAGTGCTCGATCGCTTGTTGCGGCTGCTGTTGTGCATAGGCCAGGTTACCCAGTGCCATGACCGGCGCAGAGTGTTCGGGCCAGCGTGTTTGCGCGGTCTGGTAGGCCTCCCGTGCCGCACGGCTGTGACCGGTGGTTTCCAGGTCATGGGCGGCCCTCAGCCAGGGCAGGGGCTCGGCGGTTGCCGGTAACGTGTCCGGTGGCAGGATCACCACGGCCCACCGTTCAGCCCGGTTCCAGGTGGCGTGAAAGGCTTTGTAGGGCATCCGGTAATGCTGGCGGGTATCAGTGTTCAGTACCAGCTCCTCCTCCCGGGCGTCGTAGCCCACCACCACGGCAAAGTGCCATTGCGGCCACCAGTTGAAGCGCAGGTTCTGCATGACCAGTACCGGGTTGCCTGCCGCAACTTCCGCCAGTACGGCATCAATTTCCGGTTGCAGTGGATACACCACCATATTGTGGGAGCGCGCCCCGGCCACCATCTCCACCTGCAACGAGCCTTCCCGGCCGGGAATGTACACCAGCTCTTTCAGGATGTCCGGATCGGTGGACAGCCCCTGACTGTTCAGCATGGTGGCCAGCGAGGCCGGGCCACACTGGTACTTTTCCTGGGGATAGAACGGTACTTTCTCCAGCAAGGTCGATGCGGGCTGTACATCATTGTTGGTGGCTGATGGTTCGGGCCAGGGCGGCGTAGTTGCGCAGCCGGCCAGCAGGACCAGGCCCGTGAGGGCCATCAACCTGCTGAAACCGGCGAGCTTTTTGAGCATGGTTCGGTAGTTTACCGGATACAGTTAATGAACGAGAAGAGATCGGTGGCGCACAGCATGTCGGTGATGATGAACACCAGCAGGAACAGGACGATCACACCGACAACCCCTTCACCGGTGGGTGCTTCGGCCAGTTGCTGCTCGAAGTCTGCCAGTTCGGCGGGGGTCAGGTTCTGGATGCGCTCGGCCACCTGGTCTTCACTGACACCAAGCTCGGCCAGCTTTTCTTTCACTTCCTGCTGCTCCAGCATCTCCAGCAGCTGTTGCCGGTCGATGTCGGTCTGTTGTTGCTGGATCAGCTCACCGGTGCCCACCATGCCGGCGTGGGCAGAAACGGAGAAGGTGGTGGCAAAGGCCATCAGCAGGGCCATCACCAGAGAAAACTGCTTGGTGTAACGTCGCATGGCGTTCATGACAGACTCCTTTCTCAGTTGTTTACAAAGACACTAGTTTGAATTGTGTCGCTGTTCAACATACAAAACGTTCACCAACAAGAAAGGGTTCCTCAGAAAGTGGAAAGCCCTGTGGCTTCCATCACCCGGTGCTGCCAGTAACGGAACCTGGACGCTTCCTGCCAACTTGCCCACGGCAGGCTGAGTACCGGATTGCTGTCCGGGCCATGGTTCCAGTGCAGCTCGAAGTAATCAGTCGCCTTAGTGGCAACGGGGTGGTCGGCCGGGAGCTGCACCCATGCGTTGGATTCCAGGTTCAGGTCGTCCAGGTTGCGCCGGGTGAAGTTGGCAGAGCCCAGCAGCATTTCCTGTTGGCCATCGCTACGCGTTCGGATCAGCAGCTTGCTGTGGCACTGCTCCCCGCGGGTGTTACACCAGCGTACAGCAACTCCTGCCTGGTTCAACTCGTTAGCCACCGGGCGGTTGGGAATGCCGTTCTTCTCGTGGCCGAAGGCGTCTTTGTTGGCATCCAGCAACAGCCGGACGCTCACGCCCCGTTGCTGAGCGGATATCAGGGCTTCGATGATGGGGCGGTGGGAGAGGTAGAACATGGCCATGTCGAGACTGTCCCCGGGCTGGCTCTGGTCAATCATCGCCAGGGCCTTGTCCCGGATGGCGGATTCGGTGAGTACCTGAATGCTGCTGCCGGATTCCTGGTGTTCGCCGGCCATGGCCTCCAATGTGTTGATCCAACGGTCAATTGTGGTGGTATCTGCGCCGGACATATGCATAACCGCGCGTTCGCTGCGAACCACATCGGTGACTGCCGGGCCACTGAAGGCCAGGGCGGTGTTGCTGTGCCGGCTGCTGCCATCGTGGGGGTTGGCGGAGGTGATCACAGCACGGAAGCGTTCTCCCTCGTCGGCAACCAGTACCTTGCGATGGTTGGCCTTGAAGTTGGGCAGGGCCAGGTAGCTGCGAACGGTGGCGGGCTCCGTGCCCAGTGCGTTTGGCAACCAGCCACCATCGGGGTTGTTGCCCAGAAACTGGCAGCAGAGCCGCCATAATGATGACCAGGCCGGGTTGCTGTCCCGCAGGGGTTCCAGCCGGGTGATGACCAGTTGAATGCCGGCATTTTCGAGGGCCTCGAACAGCGTCGATCGGGTGCCGCCGTAGAACGTGTTAAGCGGGTCTGTGATGACCACAATGTCAATGCCGGGCTGCGATTGCTTTCGGGCAATCAGCGCATCGACGGTCTGCTGAGCCAGGGGCCGTAATCCCTTGTCTTCGGGGCCGGTACTGTTGAACAGGAACATATCCAGCAAGATGAATGTTTCGGCCTGTCCGATCAGCCGGAACATCTCATCGAAAATTTCGTGGTCCAGCTCGGAGCGGCCATCAGGGAAGTGCAGGGTGGTGTCGGTCAGCAGTTCAGGCGCTTCGAGGGGCAGAACATCGCCCTGATAGACAAGGCCGGCCGGCAAGGGCTTGCAGGTGTGCCATAGCCCGAGGCTGACCAGGATCAATAACAGGGCTGCGGCGAGTAACTTCATTGTCATGGCAGCATCATTCCTTTGAGTGTGGGGCGCCTGGCTCAGGTTTCGCTGTGCCGGAGGATCCGTTCCGAAAACAGCTGCAGCAGGCGGGCTGCGTTTTCGGCCGGTTGCACCGAGGCCATCAAGCCATTGGCATCCAGCCCCTCGGCCTGAAGGTCAGGGTACTGGATTTCCAGATACGCCTTCATGATGTGTTCGGTGAACTCGGGGTGAAACTGCACACCCCAGGCATTGTCACCGACCCGGAAAGCCTGGTGCGGTTCGAAGTCGGACTCGCCCAGCAAAACAGCGCCAGGGGGTAGCTCCAGCACAGATTGCTTGTGAGTCAGCTGAGCCGGAAAGGTTTGCGGAAGCTGGCTGAACAGGGGATCGCTCTGTGCAGCAGCAAACAGGCGAACCAGTCGGGTGCCGGTTTCACGGCCTTTGGGATGGTAATCCACCTTGCCGCCCATGGCATGTGCCAGAAGCTGGTGGCCGTAGCAGACACCCAGAAGCGGAACATTGTCTTCTACTGCCTGGCGCACCCAGTTGGCTGCTTGTTCGCTCCAGGGTTCCCGGTTACTGACCATGGCCGGCGAGCCGGTGATAACGATGCCTTGCCAGTCCGAGGGGTGGCCCGGAGGTGAAGCACGGGTTACGTCGACGACTGTCAGTTGCAACTGGCTGGACAAGCCACGGGTAAACCAGGCATCAAAGTCTCCGAACTGATCCTTGATTTGCGGATAGGTGCTCCCTGTTTTCAGGATAACCACCCGCGGGGCCTGTGTGTTGCCTGTGCCAGCCATACTGCGCTCCGGTGACAGCTAAACGGGAGAGGGTTATTCCTCTTCCGGAAGTTCCGCGTTATGGAACACGTTCTGAACGTCGTCCAGGTCGTTCAGCATGTCGAGGAATTTCTCGAACAGGGGGATGTCGTCGCCCTGAACAACCGTGGTGGTCTTCGGCAGGAACTGGATCTCGTCCACATCGAACTCGATGCCTTCGAAGGCCGCTTCCAGTGCCTGTTTGGCCTTGGCGTATTCGGTGTTGGGCGTGAATACGGTGATCTTGCCGTCTTCATTTTCGATGTCGGTCACGTCAACATCGGCTTCCATCAGCGCTTCAAGAACGGCTTCTTCATCCTGGCCGTTGAACGCGAAAATAGCGCAGTGGTCGAACATGTGGGCAACCACGCCGGGGGTGCCGATCTTGCACTTGGTCTTGGTGAAGGCCAGGCGAACGTCGCCGAAGGTACGGTTGGGGTTGTCGGTCAGGCAGTCGACAATCACCATGCAGTTGCCGGGGCCATAACCTTCGTAACGGGCTGTCGAGTAGTCTTCACCCGCGCCGCCCTTGGCCTTCTCGATGGCTTTTTCAATAACGTGTGTGGGGACCTGGTCTTTCTTGGCGCGCTCGATCAGGCCGCGAAGCGACAGGTTGGCCTGGGGGTCGGGGCCGCCAGACTTGGCGCTCATGTAGATTTCCCGGCCGTACTTGCTGTAAACCTTGGTTTTAGCCGCGGCCGTCTTGGCCATGGATTCTTTACGGTTCTGGTAGGCTCTGCCCATCGTTGGTGCCTCTCGGATTTACGATCAAAAGCGGGATTTTACTGAACCTGAGGGATTTGCGACAGGGGTGATTGCGCAAGGAGTGCAGAAGGAGGTTTCCGCATCCCTGCGGAAACCGGGGAAATCACACAAAATCAACCGGCGGACGGTAGTTGTCCTGGGTCATCAGGTCGATGCCGCAGTCCATGCTGCTGACCCAGTTCAGGAAGCGGTCAACCATGGCCGGCCCCTCAAAACGCTTGCCGTGCTGGGGCACGATCATGGCCACGTCCATATCGCGAACCATGTTGGCCCACAGCTGGCAAACCTTTTTAGAGGCAATATACCGGCGGTGGAAGCCAATCATGTGCTGGATGTGGTTGTCGAAGTCTTCCACCGGTTTGTGATCGTCTTCACCCCCGAGCGATGCGCCCAGGTCGCCGGAGAACAGAATCTTCGAGACCGGATCATAGAACTGCAGGTTACCCACGGAGTGCATGAAGTGGGCTGGCAGACACTGGATATGGGAGTCGCCGAAACGCACTTTCGCACCCTGGTCCGGAATGCTGATGATGCGATCGTACACGCTGCCGCTGAGCTGGTTGGTTACGTAACTGGACACCAGGTGGGGCAGGAAACGGGCCCACAGCTTGGAGGTTACGATGCTGGCCTTGGTGTGCACAATCCAGCGGTCAATCGCACCGATGATGTCCGGGTCCTGGTGGGAGGCAAATACATAGTCCATCTCACGGATGTTCATGTACTTGGAGGCAGCCACCGACAGCGGGGTATAGGTAAGGTCTCCGCCGGGATCAAGCAGGGCTTCGTGCTTGCCGTCTACAATCAGGAACTGGTTAGACTGAACGCCTTCACCAGTGACCAGGGAATCAAACATCAGACACTTGTGGTGCCCGTTGTCGAACAGAACAATCGGCTCAGCTGCCATTAGGGTCTCCCGCACAACAATAAGTTACAGACCATGACAACGGTACTCATGCACCGCGATGGCCGAATATTGCAATAAGGTTTGGAGACTACCGAACGGCGGGAAGCCGGGCCTTGCCACAGGTCAATTATCTGATATTCATCAAGTAGCGGATTGTTGCTATGGCTACGCCAGTTCCGGAACCCGGCGGATGCCGCGCTTCAGGCCCTGCTCCAGCGCTGCACTGACCACCTTGCCGGAGAACGGCACGATGTCCTCGAACGTGATGGTGTAGCTGACCCGGGTTTGACCTTCCTGCGTGTCATAAAAACGAATACGCCCCATATGATTGCGAATCGGGCTAAGGCTGGTGATGGTGTATTCAATCAGCGAGTCCGGCTCGAAAACCAGTACGGTTTCCTGCAGCGACAGGGGGCCAATGCCGATTTTACGTACCGAGCCGGTACCGTTCGGATCGGCCTGGTCACTGTCTTTGATGCGTTTTACCGGAGCACCGATCATTTTCCCGAAACGGTGATGGTCGGCAAACAGGGCGAAGACTTTTCGCCTTGGTACATCAAAAGTTTCATCAATTTCAATGGTGTAGCTCGCCATCTCGGTGTCCTTGCTTGTTGTTGTATTTCGCAAGGGTAACTGTTCGCGTTCTTAAACAAAAGTCGTAGGTCAATTGGTCTTTGGTTGAGTGTTCGGTGGGCAAAAACTGATCTCGGTGCCCGGAGGGATAACTGCGGTTTCGTCGCTACGAATAGCGTCCATATTGAACACGGTGAGGAACTTCGCAGCACCAAAGCGGGTTTGCACATCGTAGGCGATGGCATTCAGCTCGTTGTAGGGCGGCAGGGCAACCAGCTTGTCCAGCAGGTCCATCCGGTTGGAGGCTTTGCGTGGGAAGTCTTCGTTGGGGGCGCCTTCTTCATCCAGCCAGCGATTCCAGTGCTGGTTTATATCATCCAGCACTTCCCGGTTAGCCCGCTGGGGCAGGTTCAGGAACCGGCAGTGGCCAAAATTATCCAGCTTCTGTTTGTTGGCATCCCACTCGCCGATATCGATTTTAACGTCGGCAAAGCAGACTCCGGCACCAGAGCTGGCACTCTGGCGGACTGCAGCGCCAATCAGGCTGCCTGGGCCTTTGTGGCCGTACAGCAGGGTAACGCCACTGGCCGGCAGCCGGAAGCCGTCTTGCTGGAAGTAGTCTGGCCTGCAAATAATATGTGTGTCGGGCTGGGAATCACCCTCAAAAAAGAAGAACGTTTTGGCCCCGATAACAGACACGTTAGTGAATCCTTGTGACAGTTCAGTGCGCCCCATGCGGCGCTACGGCAATATTGCCAGACTCAATGATTGGTTATGTTAACATCGTACACATTTTCGGAAAAACATACCCTATACCATACAGGTACTGTGCATGCAGCAATCCAGAAGCCGGCAATCCCGGAATGAGCTGACCCACCCCTTGGCACCGATCAGTGGTAATACGCTGATGAACCTTAAACTGGTTCTCGAAAGTGTAGTTGGTGATGGGGAAATCCGGGACCTTGACCTTGCCATGTTGCTGAACGTGCCGGTAAACCGCCTGGGCCGCCTGAAAAAGGCCGGTGCCCCCGCTGGCGCTGCTGAAACGCCGGAACCGGATGACGAGCAGGATGATGCGGCCGCCGCGACGATTCGCCCCAACCAGGCCATCCTGGTTCGCCTTCTTCTGAAACACCCGGAATACGCGCCGCTGACCATGCGCCCGGGTAATGCCGAGATGTTCGAACTGATTTCTCCGCTGATGCCAGGCACGGGCAGCAATGGCAAGATGGCCGGCAAGCAGGGGTACGCGCCGCTGTTTGGCCGCTCCTACGTGTCGTCATACAAAATGCTGGCCGAGGCGGAATCCACCAGCTTGCCGGTTGTCCGTTTGCAGTTGTTGATTGTTGGCCGGCTGGGGGAAATGTTCCGGGAGCTGTGCCTGACAAAAGTACAGCAGGCCGCCAAGAAAGTGCCGGACTATGTCTTGCAAAGCCTGAAGCACGATGCCGGTTGGCAGCTGCTGAGAGCCAGGGACTCCCTGACCGACTGGATGCCGGATGTGGTTTTCGAGGAATTCAGTGCCGAGCTGCTCAGCCAATGGCGCACCTGGTTTAACGAATGCTACCTGACGGTACTTCGCGACGAGGCGTTGTCACGGGACCTGGACCCGAACAAGGTGATGCTCAAAGGTAACTGGAGCAACCGGAAGAACGTAGAGCCGGCAGATCTCCAGAACTACGACCGGGCCACGCAACCGATTCTCGGCTGTGAAGACAGCCTGTTCAGTATTTTCCGGGAAAGCTTCGGGCTGACCAGTGCCGAGGCGTTCTGGGCGCTGGGGCTGCAGGTGAAAGCGTTTTACCGCTTCCGCCAGCGCGCCCGGCAGCGCATCGACGCACCGTCCGCCCTGCTGGTTCGCTACTTGTTCCGTTACCCGGACGACATCCGCCACATTATTCCTGCACCACCCAGCGGCGAAAGCATTCTGCAAAGTATTCAACAGGACGATCCGGCCTTCCGCACCAGCCAGCTGGGCCCGATGTTTGGCGCCTCCCGGGTGATGAGCTACGAATTTGCGGCAGACCAGCACTCGAGCCCCTTCTTCGCCCGCCGCCTGGCCACCATTTATGCCGAACAGAAGCGTCGGGGTCAGCCGATTTATGCCCAGTTGCGGCAGTGTGTGGAAGACGAGCTGAAGGCCAGAGGGCTGGATTCCAGGGAATTCTGGCGTGACGGGCGGTGGAACCCATAGCTTTGTCCTGGCGGGACGAATGCCTGTGCGATTGATGGGCCTCGGTTTTGAGTCAAACCGGTAAATTGAGGTGCAGTTCGTTTGTAATCCAAAATGGGGTAGTTATAATCCGCGCAGCTCAGGATGAGTTTGTTATAACCATTTAAACTTCAGGGACCGAAGGTATGCCCCAGGCAAGCGGATTGCAGTTCACCGCCCGTGTAGGCGAATTCCCCTCTGATCACTTTTCGGTAGTTGGCTTCGCGCTGACCGAACAGCTGTCTTCTTTGTTTCATGGCCGGTTAGAGCTGGCCAGCACCGACCCGGACGTAGCCGCCGGTGATATCCTCGAACAGCCGGTAGACCTCGTGGTCTGGCAGGACGGCCAGCCCCTGCGCCGCTTCACCGGCGTTGTAAATGAGTTCGTGAGGGGCGACACCGGCCACCGCCGCACCCGCTACGAAGTTGTCATCCAGCCGCCGTTATGGCGACTGGGCCTGATGCACAACAGCCGCATCTTCCAGACACAGACCACAGACGCCATCGTGCGCACTCTGCTCGAAGAGCGGGGCATTGTGGATTCGGTGTTTGATCTGAAGCGCCCGCCGGCAGAACGTGAATACTGCGTTCAGCACCGGGAAGGCGACCTGCAATTCCTGGACAGACTGGCCGCCGAAGAAGGCTGGCACTACCGTTACCAGCACGGCAGCGTGGATGGCGAAGAGCAACCGGCGTTAATCATCGCCGACCACCACGGCGACGCCCCCAAACTGGACCCTGTGCCCTGCAACACCCAGGCCGGCGGCAGCACCCAACAAGCCTGCGTATTCAGCTTTGCGTATGAAGAGCGGGTGCGCGCGTCCTCCGTGGCGATGAAGGACTACACCTTCAAGAACCCCGCCTATGCCCTGATGCATGAACAAAGTGCCGGCGGTGTTAACCACCGGGAAGACTACCAGCACTACGACTACCCCGGCCGCTACAAAGCCGACGCCAGCGGCCAGCCGTTTACCCAGAACAAACTGGATGCCCTCAGAAACGACGCGTCCATGGCCAACGGCAAAAGCAACCGCCCGGACTTCGCTCCCGGCGCCAAAGTGGAGTTGCAGGAACACGACAGCCAGAGCCTGAACCGGGAATGGCTGCTGACCGCCATCACCCACACCGGCAAACAGCCCCAGGCGATGGAAGAAGAAGGTGGCAGCGAACCCACCAGTTACCACAACGACTTCACCGCCATCCCGGCCGATAAAACCTGGCGGCCCCTGTGTGAACACAAGCCCATGATGGACGGCCCCCAGATGGCCATCGTCACCGGCCCCGAGGGTGAAGAGATCCACTGCGACCAGTACGGCCGGGTGAAAGTACGATTCCCGTGGGATAGATACTCAAAGAACGACGAATACTCCAGCGCCTGGCTACGCGTCGCCCAGGGCTGGGCCGGCGGCCAATACGGCTTTATGGCCCTGCCAAGAATTGGCCACGAAGTGATTGTCTCCTTCCTGGACGGCGACCCGGACCAGCCCATCATCACCGGAAGAACCTACCACGCCACCAACACACCGCCGTACGCGCTGCCGGAACACAAAACCCGGACCACATTAAAAACCAAAACCCACAAGGGCGAGGGCAGCAACGAACTGCGGTTTGAGGATGAAGCCGGCGAAGAGCAGATCTACGTGCACGCCCAGAAAGATCTGGACCTGCTGACGGAAAACAACCGCACCGAAGTCATCAGGAACGACAGCCACCTGACGGTAGAGAGCCACCAGTTCAGCCATGTAAAAGCCGCTGAACACTGCACGACCGACGGTGAAAGCCGGCTTTCCGTGGGCGCAGACTGCAGCCAGATCGTGGGTGGCACTTACCATCAGAAAACCGGCCGTGTGATGGCATCCGAAGCAGGTACCGAAGTGCACCACAAGGCCGGTGCGAAGGTGGTACTGGATGCCGGGGCAGAGCTGACGATTTCTGGCGGTGGCAGCTTTATCAAACTGGATCCCAGTGGCGTGACCTTGAGTGGGCCGGGGATCAAGATTAATTCCGGGGGTAGCCCGGGGAGTGGTTCGGGGCAGAATACAGTTGCTCCGGAACTGCCTGCATTGCTTGATAGAGATCGGGCAGCAATGCAGCAGTCTCCTGAACTGGCAATGGTTAGTCAGCGTAAAGGTGCCTCTCCCGACCAAACAGAGTTTGAACAGTTACCGGGCTCTGATCGAAAACTGATCATTGATGTGATTGGTGGCCACTTGGAGCGGGATTCAGTAGAGGCGGTGAAAGGAAGCGATGGAGGGGAGAGCGTATGACGGACACGGTGGATTTTTCGGATGAGTCTCTGGATCGCTCAATTCTCAGAAGAGCGGACTACGACGATACAGATCCCAAAGACCTGGTGCTGACGATCCCCAAGCGTGATGGAGGCAAGATCTCTGTTCCTCTTCTTAAGCATGCAAGATCTAATACTGAACGGGACGATTATCAGGAAAATACCCTACTTCGAGTAAAGCCTCTGGCTGAGATCGCCAGTAATCTGCCGATTAACAGTGGCGGTGTTACCGTTTATCAGGGCAAAGGTGTGGCAATGCTTCGTCCCGGGTATTTGTACATTTTTCGCAAAGGCCGACTGTGGCGTGAGCTGGAGATCGACGAGCAATCTCGTTTTAGTGACGTGGATCTTGAGGCGGTTCGCGCTGAAGTGATGGACACTGGCTCTGGGCTTCGGGTTATCAGGCCATCCAGCGGCGACTGGCTCGACGATCTATTGATACCGGTTTTCCTCCAGGGACGGGCAGTCATGCACGACTTCCGCATGGCGTACAGCGAAGTTCAGTGGGATTGGTCCTATATCGAGCAGCTTGAACAGGATGAGCTCGCCCGCGACGCTAGAACAACGGGTGTAGGTCCTGCCTGGGCGACCGCTGGTGTGGAGGGTTTGAGCTTTAGTGGTGGCTTTTTGGCTTCACGGGTCGAAGATGTGGAAGAGCTCCGTGAAAGGGATCTGGGCATTGAGTTGATGCTTGAGAACCCCAGTGACTTCGGAATGGGGTTTGAGAGGCCCGGTGAGGATGAGCTATGCGTCAAGCTCGGCCGGTTGCTCGAGACTCCATTTGATCTGAGCTGTGAGCCAGGTGAGGATCAGCTCAAAGATCTGCGGCAGAAGAAGGGTGTGGCATGCCTGGCGCTTGATGATCCTTTATTCACTCTTCGTCATTCTATGTCTCAGCTACATCTGGCTCTCCACTATCTGGATGCCATCGATGCCTCTATTCAGGACAATCCGATGGCGCACTCAGCGATGCTCATCCGTCAGGCTGTGTTCGACCCATCGCACCGTGGTCAGAACCCGTTGGCAAGATATGCATCTGCAATTGATAGATCGAAGCTGGATGAGGTGCTAAAAACCGACCAGAAGCAACAAGCTATCAACATTATTGATCGGCATCTTGAAAAGTTGCGAGATATGCTTGGCAGCGGAACTCTTGATGCGGTGCTTGAGGATTATCGAACTTGCAATGATGTTGCGGTCTGTGAGGGGTATCTGCTGGTCGCAGATAAACTCAATCTACTTCAGCAAATTCCCGGAGTGCTTAAGGCTCAGGGTGTAAACAAAGGAGGCCAGGTTCTATCCGATCTTCGTCGCTGGGTTCTTGAAGGCTCATTTTTAAGCAAATGGGCACCGGAAACTGTTGAGGGGGATGCGGAACCTCTTATCAGGAGATTGAAAACGTTGGCCAAGGACACGGCTGAGATCGATGGCGAGCTGTTGAAACGACTCAATCTTCAGTCTCTGGCCTATCTCGAAAAACAATTGAGTGAGCAAAATGGTGAAGTAGAGTCTGGTATTGAAGGTGTCGCCAATGCAGGCAAAGTAAGCGGGATGATAGCCGGGTCACTCAACGAATGGAGTGCTGCGCTTCTTGCCGTAGGTAAACGCCTGGTGGAAGAAGACCTTATCGAGAGTGTTGAACTGCCGCGTCTTATGCAGGGAGCCTATTCTAATTTTGCGCTGGTGGACTCAAGCTTGAGGCGTATCAAGTTAATGGATAGGTCAGGGGCAATGAGGTCTGGTTTTATCATCGGCGTATCTGGCGACGGGATTGAACGCGGCCTGACGGACTTTGACCGCACGGAGGGCATACTCACCAGAGCAAAGGATTTTCTTTACGCAGACTTGCTGGATGACTCTGACGACTTGATGGCTTCCACCAGCCCCAAGCGTGCGTCGGAGGCGCTAGAAGAGGCTATCCATAAAGTTGCGGGTTCCTCTATGGTATTTTTCGCGCCGGATGATCATCCGGAAGTGCGTAAATTGAGTTTGATTAGAGTTGATCTGGCGAAGCATGTTAATGAGGTAGTTGACGGGCCAGCGGTATCTCGCGGACTGGTGGCTTTGGCTGCGTTTAATTTATTTTTGGAAATCAATAATGTAATCAGCGCATCCCAACAAGATGAAGGCTTGCAGCTCTTAGCTAAGAGTAAAGTAGTAGGTGCAACGGCTGATTTGATGGCGGCATCGTTGAAGTTAAGCGAGTTATCAGGTCGGTCGGCAATTGCGCACAACAATAGCAACTTCAGGGTCCATAAGCTTGCCGCGCGCCCCTTATTTGATATGAAAAACTGGATTTTGGTTGGCAATCGTCTGACTGCTTTGAGAGCTGGAACTTTGGTTCGAGTAGCAGGGTTGGCAACATTCGTTGCTGGATCTATTGGAGCGGCGTTGAGTTTTTGGGAAATGCGTATCAGCGTATCCAATAAAGACTTCGATGCTGCCACGGGCCATGCCATCGCAATGACCGGCAGTCTGCTTGTGTTGGCATCTCCTCTTATGCATACCTTGTTGGCAATTCCAGGATGGGGCTGGGCAATCTTGGGTCTCGCGATGGCCGTTGGCGGCGGACTGTATGCCGCGTCAGTTACAGACGATACGTTTGAACAACTCCTCAAGCGTGGTCCTTGGGGGACTCATCCCGATCATTCTCTACCTGGTATGGACCACAAGGCCTATTACAGCCAGTTGCTTACCCTGCATTCGCCAATCCAGGTGACGGCTCAGCGATATGCAGACGTAGAACCCGATCCTGCGTTGAGCCATCCTGATTATATGCCCAAGGCAGATGATTACGTCATCACGCTCCAATTTCCACTGGTCAGCCGCATCAAGTTGCATCAGCAATGTGAGGCGGGGTTGCCCCCAAGTCCTTTCAGACTGGTGGTTCAAGAGGTTGCGTATCTATCATCCACTACAAACGTTCCTGTGAAAGGCCTTACGGAATCAAGAACGAGTACTCAGATGCTCAAAACCACCCCGCTCACTAAGGTGACTGCCCGACAATCGATTCCACAGCAATCAGCCGTTCGTTTCTTGGTCAGGCGCGAGATTCAGGACAGTGAATATCAAAGCCTTTATTATCAGGAATCCGTTGAAGTCCGGGTGAGGGTGGGGCTGCAAGCCACTCTGAACACAGAATTGGGGCCGCTGGTTTTTCCAACGCCGGTGTTTGAGGATTACGAACCGTTCGATTTGGCGACACACGAGCAGCCTCCCCCAAAGAAGCGGATGCTCATGAATCCATACGATCAGCCAAAAGCCCCGTATTGGTACTTCACTGAGGTCAGCGTATGACTGAACAACATAAACCTCTTCAGGCAGATGCTGCCTTTCGTGCAACGCAGATTGGACCACTGCCACCTTCCCCCAAAGAACGAACGCGTGTCGGCGAGGATCTTCAGCCCGTAGGTACCTATGCCGGTATTATTCCCTATTCTGGGACAATCCAAGATGTCGAAGTGCTACAGGATCACGAAAAGTCAGATCCAGAGTTCGGGTCCAAAGATTGGTGGTGGGATCACCAACGGATTCGATTTTTGAACGGAAAGTTAGGCCTAAAAACTTTGATACTTATTCTGCCGATAATCTGGGTGTTTATCCTTTGGTTAGGAGGCCCCGCTTTAATGATCTGGGCTTCGGGCGAGATCGAGTCTATGGCTGAGCTTCCGCCCCTGTTGATGGCTTTAGGAATAGTTGTCTTTACTCTGGGGTGGTTCGCTTTCGCAATTTGGGTAACTCCGGTTACCACTAACTGGCTCATGAGCACCGGCATGGGGTTTGTGCTCAAGCCCTTTGAAAAAGCGATCAACAAGAAACTGGACGACACCCTCGAGGACGGTTGTAGTGAGTTCAACCGAGCCACCGGGCTGGTTCGCCTGGCTCTCGGGCGAGGCCGGTTTTTCGAAGCCCCGTTTGTGGAATTCGATGCTTATGTGGATCGGGTGATCCAGCAAAGCGGTGTGTTCTATCGGCTCATTTTTGTGCATCGCTATACACAGAAGTCATTCCATAAAACGGCTTTCAGTACCATCGAATCCAGCAAATCAGAGGTCCTGGCACTTTGGGATGTACTTCAGACCTACATGGATGTGACGCAGCCCCTGCCAGATGTACCACGGCTGGAACCATTCCGACACCTGGATCCTGTCACCGCTGAACATGACCTACGCACCGGCCGCAACCCTCGCTTCTGGCGTGATCTGGATTTGGAAGCCTGGAAGCAAGGGGAGGGCAAGGAATGGCTGAAGTGCCAGGTGGAGTATCCGTGGGATAAGCGCCGTTGCAAGCTTACGCCGCAACTGGGCAAGATTTCGATGGAAGAATACCGTAAGCAGCGACCGGCCGAGGCTTGGCCGATTTGAGTGGCATGGATGACTGAACAGAAACAGC
>NZ_JBSXOP010000073.1:0-62805 GCF_056859535.1 Marinobacter sp. L-46 | reverse complement strand
CTGATGGGAACCACTTTCCGCCCGTATTCGCCTGGCCAGGAACTGCTTCTTCCCCCGAGCCTGAACGAGTGGCTGCCTGAGGGGCATCTGGCCTATTTTGTCAGTGATGTCGTCGAGGAGTTGGATTTAAGTGCGTTTTATGCCCGCTACGAAGGCAACGGCCGACGCAACTCGCCCTTCGATCCACGAATGATGCTGAAGGTTCTGATCTACGCCTACGCCACCGGCGTTTTCTCTTCACGCAAGATCGCCCGGAAGCTGGAAGAAGACGTGGCCTTCCGGGTTCTGGCGGCAGGCAACTTCCCCAGGCATCGCACGATCTGTGATTTCCGCAAACACCATTTGGTTGCCTTCAAGGCCGTGTTTATTCAGGTGGTCCGGATTGCCCGGGAAGCGGAGCTGATCACGCTGGGAACACTGGCGATTGATGGCACCAAGGTTCGGGCTAATGCCAGCAAGCACAAGGCCATGAGCTATGGCCGCATGGGCGAGGAAGACGATCGTTTATCGAAAGAGATCGATGCACTTTGTCGTCAGGCGCGTCAGACAGACCAGTCGGAAGACCGACAGTTCGGCCCGGATAACCGGGGTGATGAACTGCCTGAAGAGCTTCAGTACCGGCAGGCGCGGCTGGACAAGATTCGTGCCGCCAAAGAGAAATTGGAAGCAGACCAGAAAGAGCGGGACAAGGCCCGGGGTCGGTCCCCGGACGATGATCGGCGCTCACCTCGCGGGGGCCCGAACTTCAAGCGGGATTATGGGGTTCCGGATGACAAGGATCAGAGCAATTTTACCGATCCGCAAAGCCGGATTATGAAAACGGCGGACGGGTTCCAGCAATGCTACAACGGCCAGTTGGCCGTGGATGGTGAATTCCAGCTGATTGTCGCCAACCACCTGGGCAATAATCCCAGTGACAATGGCTGTCTGATACCACTGCTGGATCAGGCAAAAGACACTCTGGAAACCTATCCGGATCAGTGTCTGGCTGACGCGGGTTACCGTAAAGAAGAAGATCTACAGACCCTGGAAGACAAAAGCATCGACGGCTATGTCTCGCTGCGCCGGGAGGGCAAGAAGAGTTCAGAGATAGACGCGAGCCGTTATCCGGCCAGCGCCCGGATGGCCGGGAAGCTGGCCACGGCAACCGGGCGATCGGTTTACGCTCAGCGCAAGCATCTGGTTGAGGCGGTCAACGGCTGGATCAAGCATGTTCTGGGCTTCCGACAGTTCAGTCTGCGGGGCCTTCACGCCGTGCAGGGTGAATGGGATCTGGTCTGTCTGTCGCTTAATCTCAGGCGGATGAGTTCACTGATGAGGCTGACATAGAGGGTCCGAGGGATCCTTGGGCGTACTGAGTGATCGGACTACGATAACGCATTCGCTGATAACCGTCTTGACTGACTGAATAGAGAGAATCGAGACTCTATTCGGCTGGATATTGTGGATACGTTCTCGGGCCGAACTGTGATTCGACGCGGCGGGGTCACTTGCTCAAAATACTTCTGCCGCGCAGACTCCTAGATGCTCAAGCGGCGGAAGTTACACTCATTCAATGGTCAGAGACTCTTTTATGGGCGCTTGCTGAAGAGGTGATACGTATCCACAGTGACGCCTTGGATGGCGAAAGTGATGAAGATGCTATCGTTTCGTTTGAGAGAATGATTGAGAGGAAGGTTGCCGAGTTGGCTCCGCCGGCCCCGCTTCTGAGGAGACAAGGGTCCAGGATTCGGCCAGTTAAAGATTATTTCATCGAGTGCCTTCAAAAGTCACTGAAGAACCGATGGTAGTGGTGTGTAAATGTGGTCTCTCCTGGGTGCTTCAGAAGAAGGTGCTTTTGGCGATGTGGGGAGTAAACTGGGTAGTATGTCTATTTTTTCTGTATGTCATTAATTTATAAATATCTGATAATTAACGAAAAGCT
Source organism: Marinobacter sp. L-46 (assembly GCF_056859535.1). Classification (NCBI taxonomy): domain Bacteria; kingdom Pseudomonadati; phylum Pseudomonadota; class Gammaproteobacteria; order Pseudomonadales; family Marinobacteraceae; genus Marinobacter; species Marinobacter sp. L-46. Next base: position 60,881 of record NZ_JBSXOP010000073.1, on the reverse strand, counting down.
AAAGATTAATCAATATTCAGGTGCAGAACCTGGAGTAAGGTTCCTCTGGGTAATTAGTTGGCGGCAGCTCTGGCGTTGCTTGGGTGGGCCTTCACTCGCCGCACGTTTTCGGCTTCCTGTGCATAAGCCCGATGCCGAACGTCCCAGATCTCGACGGCGTGTTGTATGTTCAGCCAGAATTCCGGGCTGTTCCCCAGCGCTGCTGCTAATTTGATAGCCATGGGCGCGGTCAGGGCGCCTTTGTCATGCACGATCCGGCTCAGGGTGTTTCTGTGTACGCCCATAGCTTCTGCCAGCTCCCGGATTTCGATGTTCATTGGTTCCAGAAACTCTGTTAGCAGCATCTGGCCGACGGTCACTGGGCGACGCTTTGTCGTTCTCATTACTTTTACCTCCCCTAGCCCTTGTAAGCGTGAGGGTCCAGATACGTATCCCGGGCAATCCCGTCTTCCCAGCGAAATATCAAACGATATTGCTTGTTCACCCGTATGGAGCACCATCCGGTGAGCCTGCCCAGCAGGTGTTCGAACCTGTTCCCAAGCGGAACCCTGAGGTCTGACTCCTGCGTTGCTGCATCAAGAATCTGGAGCTTCCTGTACAGTGCGCTTTCAATAGTCACTGGTATTTTTCTGTGGCCACTATCTTCCTCGTAGAAAGTTTCCAGCCATTCATCCCTGAATTCGATAGCCATAGTTTTCTGAGTGTTTTTTGTGCATTCTATGCACAATGGGTTTGTGCGTCAAACTGAGTCTGCGTGCAGTTTCTGTTGTATGGCCAGCATCACAGCCCATACGCCCCGGGCTGTTGCGATGGAATCACCCCCTGGCGGGTAATGGTTACTCCGCCGGTTTGATAGCCAGCAAATCCGTCCGCAAATGAGTCAGTACCTTCTCGGCGGTATTGCCGATCACCCTGGCGGCCAGGCCGGTTTTGCCGGTGGTGCCGATCACTATCATGTCGGCCTTGATTTTGTTGGCCACGCTGGGGATCACCTTCTGGGCCGGCCCGGATGCGATATGAACCTGCTCCGGCGCCAGGTGCCAGGTGTTACACAGGTGTTCAATGTGGGGCTTCAGTGCCGCCTCCCGTTTGCGGGCGTGGGCAACCGGGTCGATGATGTCCAGGTCTGCCAGGATCACCGAGGTATGCAGGGCGTGCACCAGGTGCAGCTCTGTGCCCAGGGCTTTGGCCAGGTGCCAGGCCTGGTCGATAATCCGGTTGTTCAGGGCTTTTTTGACCGTTTTATCTGAGCTCAGGTCCACCGCAGCCAGGATCGGCCGGGCCTTGTTCCATTTCTGCTCGGCCACCAGCATCACCGGCGCCGGGCATTCCCGCAGCAGGTGCCAGTCTGTCGGGGTGTACAGGAAGGTTTCCGAGCGGTTTCCGGTTTTGACCACGGCGCCGATTTTCTCTTTCTGGCACTGGGCAATGACCCACAGGTGAATCTGCTTTTCCCAGACGGTTCGTGCACTGATCTTCAGGTCATTGCAGTCGGCCAGCGCCAGCATCTGTTCCAGCCATTTCTGGCGAAGGTCCATCAGCGCCTTCTTGGCCCGGTTCTGTACCTCCGGGTCGCCCGGCAGGGCGTCCAGGTAGTCATGCACGAACGCCACCACTTCCACACTGGCACCGGTTGCCCGGGCCAGTTCAACACCGCGGGTCAGTGCGGTCTGGTCTTTGTGTTGGGGGTCCATGATGATCAGCAGTTTGTCCATGTCGGTATCCGTCAGCTAACGTGGAATTTGTTCCAATACTATCAGCAGAAAGTCACCCGGGGTGCGGAGATAAGTCAAACCCCGTATAATTTGCCGCTTTCTGGCCATCCGTAGTGGCCGCAAACGGTTGTTCAGGAGTCATCACGCCATGAGTCAGGCCGGTGAGCAGGGTACCCTGTTTGTGATTTCCGCCCCTTCGGGCGCGGGTAAAACCAGCCTTGTGTCGGAAATGCTCCGCCAGGATTCCCGGCTGGGGGTTTCGGTGTCTCACACAACCCGCCCGATGCGGGAAGGCGAGCAGAACGGGGTGAACTACCACTTCGTCAGCCGGGACGAGTTCGAGGCGATGATTGCCCGGGGTGACTTCCTGGAACATGCAGACGTTTTCGGCAACTACTATGGCACCTCGCAAGTATGGGTGCGGGAAACCCTGGCCACCGGGCAGGACGTCATCCTGGAAATCGACTGGCAGGGCGCTGAACAGGTGCGCCGGCTGATTCCTGAATGTGTGAGCATCTTTATTGTTCCGCCGTCGGCCGAGGTTCTGCGTCAGCGCCTGGTTGGCCGTGGTACGGATGCGCCAGACGTGGTGGAGCGCCGGCTTGCGGAGGCAGAAGAGGAGTGTCGCCACGCGGCAGAGTTCGATTACCTGGTGGTGAACGATGATTTCAGTGTGGCTCTGGCTGATCTCCTGTCGATTGCGCGTAGCCACCGGCTGAAGATGGGCGTGCAGCAAGTTCGCCACGCCAGCCTGCTGTCGGGATTGTCTGGCCGCGGCTGATTGGCGTGCCGGCATGCATAGTGGCTTCCACTGTATACAAATTGAGCCGGTGCCAGTAAACTACGCGGTCTGCTAAATCAGTGATTCTTTTTGTTCGGGGAAGATAATGGCACGAGTTACCGTTGAAGATTGTCTGGAAAACGTAGATAACCGCTTCCAGCTGGTTATGCTGGCCACCAAGCGCGCCCGCCAGATTGCCACCAAGGGTGCTGAGCCGATGGTGCCGGAAGAGAACGACAAGCCCACGGTTATCGCCCTGCGCGAGATTGCCGAAGGCAAAGTGACTCGCGATCTGCTGACCGAAGACGACGAAGACTAAAATGCCCGCTTGCGGTTGTGCGTAGAATTACTGCCAACCGTTAAGAAGCATTGAAATCTGACCGCGCGGTTTTATAGTGTATCTATAGAAATCCGCCGGAAGGACAACAAAAAAGCCCGGATGCATGCATTCGGGCTTTTTTGTCCCCGGTTTTCAGAGAAACATTGGAGGCGCGGTGTCGGTAGAGCCAACGGTTGAACATCTGGCCAGAGAGCTTAGCTCGTATCTGGATACCAATCGCATCAATCAGGTGCGACGGGCCTATTATTACGCCGAACAGGCCCACGAAGGGCAGATGCGCAAAAGCGGCGACCGTTACATCACCCACCCCCTGGCCGTAGCCGGCATCCTTGCCAACCTGAGGCTGGACCATCAGAGCCTGATGGCAGCCATGCTGCACGACGTTATCGAAGACACCGGTATCCCGAAAGACGCCCTGAGCGAACAGTTCGGTGAAGACGTGGCCGAACTGGTTGACGGCGTATCGAAACTGACCCAGATCGAATTCCGCTCCCGGGCCGAAGCCCAGGCCGAGAACTTCCAGAAAATGACCCTGGCCATGGCCAAGGACATTCGGGTGATCCTGGTAAAACTGGCAGACCGCCTGCACAACATGCGCACCCTGGGCCCCATGCCCTACGAAAAACGCCAGCGCATCGCCACCGAAACCCTCGATATCTACGCCCCCATTGCCAACCGCCTGGGTATGCATTCTATTTCTACCGAGCTGGAAGACCTGGGCTTTTCCTCGCTGTATCCGATGCGCTCCAAGTACATCTCGAAAGCGGTGGCCAAGCTGCGGGGCAGCCACAAGGAAATTATCGACGATATCCGGGGTAAACTGCAGGAAAAGCTGGAAGAGCGCGGCCTGCCGGGCCGGATACTGGGCCGGGAAAAACACCTGAACTCCATCTACAACAAGATGAAGTTCAAACAGAAATCTTTCCATGAAATCATGGATGTGTACGCCTTCCGCATCATCACCGACACGGAAGACGACTGTTACCGCATCCTGGGCGCCGTGCACAGCCTGTACAAGCCCCTGCCGGGCCGTTTCAAAGACTACATAGCCATGCCCAAGGCGAACGGCTACCAGTCGCTGCACACGACGTTGTTCGGCATGCATGTGAACATTGAAATCCAGATCCGTACCGAGGAAATGGAGCACATCGCCAACAATGGTATTGCTGCCCACTGGATGTACAAGAACGAGGAATCCGGCGTCACCAACATCAACCAGTGCCGTGTGGACCGCTGGGTGAAAGGGTTGATGGAAATGCGCGAGCGGGCCGACGACTCCATGGAGTTCATCGAACACGTGAAGGTCGACCTGTTCCCGGACGAAATCTACGTGTTTACTCCCAAAGGCCGGATTATGGAGCTGCCCAGCGGGGCAACGCCGGTGGATTTCGCCTACGCCATCCATACCGACATTGGCAACGCCACGGTGGCCTGCCGTGTTAACCGCAACCTGGCGTCCCTGAGCCAGCCCCTGCAAAGCGGCCAGACGGTAGAAGTCATTACGGCACCGGGCGCCCGGCCCAATCCGGCCTGGCTCAGCTTTGTGGTAACCGGCAAGGCCCGCAGCAGCATCCGCCACGTATTGAAAACCCGCAAGCGTGCAGAATCCCTGGAGCTGGGCCGTACCCTGCTCAAGCGTTCCCTGAAAGGCTTTGGCGCCAAGCTTTCGGACATTACCGAAGTCCAGCGCCAGGCCGTGGTCAGCCATAACCAGGTGAACAGTTTTGATGACCTGGTCAGTGACATCGGCCTGGGTAATCGAATGGCTTACCTGGTGGCGCGGCAGCTGGTCAGTGGCGGTGAAGGGCTGGAAACCACCGCCAACCTGGAAAACGCCCCGGCCGAAAAGCAGGGCGCGGTGACTATTCGCGGAACCGAAGGCATGCTGGTGCGCTTTGCCAGTTGCTGCAAACCCATTCCGGGTGACCCGGTGGTGGGTATTATGGATTCCGGCAACGGGATGGTAATCCACTCCGACACCTGCTCCAGCCTGCCGGAAGACGACGAAGGGCGCGCCCGTCTGACCCACCTGAAGTGGGCCAAGGACATCACCGATGAATTCTCGGTAGAGCTGCGGGTAGAACTGGAGCGCCAGCGCGGTGTGATTGCCGAAGTGGCCAACGCCGTAGCCATGGCCGACGGCAATATCGAACGCATCAATGTGGAAGACCAGAATGCCAGGTTCGGCATTGTCAGCTTGGTGGTGCACGTGAATGGTCGCCGGCACCTGGCCCGGGTGATGCGCCGGGTGCGCAATATCCGTGCGGTTACTCACATCAGCCGGGTTCGCCACTGAGTGCGACTTTAGCGTGGTTGACAGTCGCCACGCTGAAGGGAGAGGATTGGCGTTTTGAACGAGAGGAAAACGCAGGTCATGACCAATAAATCTGTTATCCAGACCGAAAACGCCCCGCAGGCGATTGGTACCTACTCCCAGGCAGTCAAAGCCGGAGATACCGTGTATCTGTCTGGCCAGATTCCCCTGGACCCTGAAACCATGGAAGTGGTGCCCGGTGACTTTGCCGCCAAGACCCGTCAGGTCTTCGAAAACCTGAAGGCTGTGTGCGAAGCCTCTGGTGGTGAACTGAAAGACATCGTAAAACTGAACATCTACATGACCGACCTGGCCAACTTCGCCACGGTGAACGAGATCATGGCCACCTACTTCCAGGAGCCGTACCCGGCCCGCGCCGCCGTAGGCGTGGCAGCGCTGCCGAAAGGCGTGCCGGTGGAAATGGAAGCGGTAATGGTGCTCAGCTGAGGTTGTTGATCATCTCCCGGTATCCCGCCTTGTAGTCGGGGTACCGGAACTCGAAACCGCTGGCCAGCAACCGCTGGTTGTTACACCGCTTACTCCCCGCACGTCCGCCCTTACGGGCACCCTCTACCGGATCTTTGCACGGCACCTGCTGCCGAACCCAGTTCACCACCTCATCCAGTCGCACCGGCTCGCAATCGCTGCCGATATACAGGTTTTCCAGCTCCTGGCCCTGCAATGCCTGCTGGCCCAGGTACGCGATGGCCCCGGCGGCATCCTGTTCGTGAATCCGGTTGCTGAACGGTGCCGGTGGTTGCGGGTTCATCCGGCCTTCCAGCACTTCTTCCAGGAACCGCTGGCGGGTAGGGCCGTAGATGCCGCTGAAGCGCACCACGGTAGCCGGGTGAATGCTGTTCAGTGCCGTTTGCTCGCCCTGCAGAATGTGCTGGCCGGTAAACCGGTCCGGCTCGGCGGGGCTGGTTTCATCCACCCAGCTGTCGTCGTCCTGGGCGTACACGCTGGTGCTGCTGATGAAGAACAGGCGGGTCAGCGGGTTGTTGCCGATGGCATCCAGCAGGTTCTGCAGGCCAGCGACATAGGCGTTGTGGTAGCCCTCGCCATCATAGCTTGAAGGTGTCAGGCAGTAGATCACAATGTCCAGGTTGTCCGGCAGCTTGCCTTGCAGGGTTTCCGGCCGGGTGAGGTCTGCGCCGATCCCGGTAATTCCCGCCGGAACCTTGTCCGGATTGCGGCGTAAACCGTACACCTGGCCGGCGCCGGTCAGGGCCAGGGCAATGTCGCCACCAAGCTTGCCGCAGCCGGCCACCAGAATTCGTGCAGATGGGTTGCGATCTGTCATTGCCATAGACAATTTCAATCCTTATGCTTTGGCTGATAAAGTATGTGAAACTTCGACCTGATCGATCCGACCGGAGCTCACCATGACACTCACCGAGTTACGATACGTTGTTACGCTTGCCCGGGAAAGGCATTTTGGCCGCGCGGCCGAGCGTTGTCACGTCAGCCAGCCCACCCTCAGTGTGGCGGTCAAGAAGCTGGAAGACGAACTCGGTATTCCCCTGTTCGAACGCAGCAAAAGCAGCATCCGGGTAACCGAAACCGGGCAGCGCATCATCGAGCAGGCCCAGCGGGTGCTGGACCAGGTGGGCGTGATCAAAGACATGGCCCAGGACGGCAAAAACCAGCTGAACTCACCGCTGAAAGTGGGGGCCATCTACACCATCGGCCCCTACCTGTTCCCCCACCTGCTGCCGGAACTGCGCCGGGCGGCGCCGGAAATGCCGTTGTATATCGAAGAGAACTACACCGCTAACCTGCGCCAGAAGCTTCGCCATTCAGACCTGGACGCTATCATCATCGCCTTGCCGTTCGAAGAGCCGGAAGTGGTCACCATGCCGCTGTACGACGAACCCTTCGTGGTATTGCTGCCGGCGGATCATCCGCTCACTGCAAAAGACGAGATAACCGCAGACGAATTGTCTCGTGAGCAGTTGCTTCTTCTGGGCCCGGGCCACTGCTTCCGGGACCAGGTACTGGAATCCTGCCCGCCGCTGGTGGATGCCATTACCAAGCGGGCAGATGGTGACAAACCGGACCTGGTGACCGAAGGTAGCTCCCTGGAGACCATCCGCCACATGGTGGCATCCGGCCTTGGTATTACCGTGTTGCCGCTGTCTGCGGCCACCGGAATGAAATACCACGAAGATATCCTGACGGTTCGCCCGTTTGCCGCGCCGGTGCCTTTCCGGACCGTGGCTTTGGCCTGGCGGGTGACTTTCCCGCGGCCCAAGGCCATTGATGTGCTGTCGCTGGCGGCCAGCCAGTGCCGGGTGATCGAAAAAGCCAAAACCGAAACGCCGGCGGTTGCCAAAGGCGCCTGAGTGCCACTATGACGTCACTGGAAGACATCTCCGTTACCCAGCTCAAGGGCGTAGGAAACGCCCTGGCGGGAACATTGGCAAAACTCGGCATCCATTCCGTACAGGACCTGCTGTTCCACCTTCCTCACCGCTATGAGGACCGCACCCGGGTAATCCCCATGGGCAGCCTGCGCATTGGCGATGTTGCGGTGGTGGAAGGGGAGGTTATGAAAACCGACCTGGTGATGGGCCGGCGCCGTAGCCTGCAGGTCACCCTGAGGGACAACAGCGGTTTTCTGGTAATGCGGTTTTTCCACTTCAATGCCGCCCAGCGTAACCAGCTGACCGAGGGCTCCCGGGTACGTTGTTTTGGTGAAGTCCGCCCGGGCCGCGCCGGTTACGAGTTTTACCACCCCGAATACCAGGTGAACCCGCCGCCCATGCCGGCGGGTGATGAAGCCACGCTTACCCCGGTGTATCCGCTCACTGAAGGCATACAGCAGCCCCGGGTGCGCGGGCTGTGCCAGCAGGCGCTGCAGTACCTGGACCGTTACCCCATCAAAGACTGGTTGCCACCGGAACTGCTGGCGGACTACCAGCTGCCGGGCATTACCGAAGCCGTAAAACTGGTCCACAAGCCCCCGGCCGGTGCCCCGGTACCCCAGTTGGTGGAAGGCCGGCACCCGGCTCAGCAGCGGCTGGTGATGGAAGAGTTGCTGGCGCACCAGCTCAGCCTGCTGCAGGTGCGGGAACAGATACAGGCCCGGCAGGCCTTGCCCCTGCTGCCTACCGGTGATCTGACCGAACGTTTTCTGGAAGAATTACCCTTCAGCCTGACCGGCGCCCAGCGCCAGGTGATGAAGGAAATCCGGCAGGACCTGAGCCAGCCATTGCCCATGTTGCGGCTGGTGCAGGGGGATGTCGGTTCCGGTAAAACCGTGGTGGCGGCCCTGGCCGCACTGCAGGCCATCGGAGCCGGTGCCCAGGTGGCCCTGATGGCGCCCACGGAAATCCTTGCCGAACAGCACTACAATAATTTCCGGGGCTGGCTGGAGCCCCTGGGCATCCGGTTGGCGTGGTTGTCTGGCAAGGTCAAAGGCAAGGCCCGGCAGGAGGCCCTGGAGGCGGTTGCCAGCGGCGAAGCCCGAGTAGCTATCGGCACCCACGCCCTGTTTCAGGATGACGTAAAGTTCAACCGGCTGGCCTTGGTGATTGTGGATGAGCAGCATCGTTTCGGGGTTCACCAGCGCCTCGCCCTGCGGGAAAAAGGCGTAGGCGGCTCGCTGGCCCCGCACCAGCTGATCATGACCGCCACACCCATTCCCCGCACCCTGGCCATGAGCGCCTATGCTGACCTGGATACGTCGGTGATCGACGAGCTGCCCCCCGGTCGTAAACCCATAGAGACCATCGTGCTGCCCGACAGCCGGCGTGACGATATTATAGAACGGGTACGAAGTGCCTGCCGGGAGGGGCGCCAGGCCTACTGGGTGTGTACACTGATTGAAGAATCCGAAGCCCTGCAGTGCCAAGCAGCCGAAGTGACGGCCCAGGAACTTTCCGAGCGCTTGTCGGATCTTAAAGTGGGCTTGGTGCATGGTCGCCTGAAAGCCCAGGAAAAAGCCGAAGTGATGGAACGCTTCAAGAACGGCGAGCTGGACTTGCTGGTGGCCACAACCGTAATCGAGGTGGGGGTGGATGTGCCCAACGCATCGCTGATAATCATCGAGAACCCCGAACGGCTGGGCCTGGCCCAGCTACACCAGTTGCGTGGCCGGGTAGGCCGGGGCGACCAGGCCAGCTTTTGCGTACTCATGTACCACCCGCCGCTGTCGAATAATGGTAAAGCCCGCCTGCAGGCCCTGCGGGACAGCCAGGACGGTTTCTTTATTGCCGAGAAAGACCTGGAAATCCGTGGCCCCGGCGAAGTGCTGGGCACCCGCCAGACCGGGCTGATGCAGTTCCGCCTGGCTGATTTCGAGCGGGACAAGGGCTGGATAGAGCCAGTCAAGGAAATGGCGCCGGCGCTGGTGAAACAGCCCGGCGTGGCCGAAGCCCTGGTGCGCCGCTGGCTCGGCGAAAACACCCGGTACGGAGAGGTCTGACCATGCAGTTCCTGGCCTCCAGCAAATTCACCAGTCTGCGCATTCTGCAGCGCCTTGAAGATACCCTGGAGCTGCCGCCCTTGCCGGAAACCACCCAGCGCATCATGCGCCTTCGGTCAGACCCGAAAGCCGTCATGGGAGACCTGGTCGACATCGTGGAGAGCGACCCGGGCCTGGCCGCCCAGGTGGTGAGCTGGGCATCGTCTTCCTTTTACGCCTCCGCCGGGCAGGTGCGCTCGGTGCACGATGCCATCTCCCGGGTACTGGGCTTCGATACCGTGATGAACCTGGCCATGGGCCTTGCCCTTGGCCGTACCCTCAAAGCGCCGCTGGATCAGCCCGAAGGCTACCGGGACTACTGGCAGCAAGCCACCTGGCAAGCCCAGTCTGCCGGAATCCTCGCCGGGATGATGCCGAGAACAAAGCGGCCCCTGTTCGGGCTGGCCTACCTGGCCGGTTTGCTGCACAACTTTGGCGACCTGGTGCTGGTGCAGGTGTTCCCGCCCTACCACGAGCAACTGATGCGCTGGCAGGGAGATAACCCGGCCGGTGACCGAGCGGCCCAGGAGCAGAAGCTGATGGGGTTCAGCCGGGAACAGATCGCCGCCCGCCTGTTGGAGAACTGGGGCATGCCCGATGAAGTGACCCTGGCGGTGCGGCACCAGGCGGATGCTGACTACAGCGGCCCTCATCATTACCTGGCCCGTATTGTCTGGCTGGGCCGGCAGTTGCTAACCGCCCGGGGAGTGGTGCCGGGCCGGGCAGAGCCGGTGCCCCAGTCTGTTTTTGAAGAACTGGGTCTGAGCCGGCAAAGGGTAGAGCAGCAGTTTGATGCGCTGGTTCATAACCGGGACGGCATCATGGCCATGGCCGGAATGATGCCGCTGGCCCGGTAACTACGGTTCAGTCGAACCGGTAATGGCGAATGGCGGTAGCCGCCTTGCGCACATCCTCGGCGTGCTGCCGTTCTACCGCGAAGCGTTCCTTGTCCATCTTCTGAACCAGCTTGGCATCCGTGGCCTTTCGGGCGCGGTGGGTGGGCATGTGCTGGATCTTGTCGTGCACTTCCTGAAACACCTGGTAGGGCGCCTGGTCCAGCAGTTCCGGGGCCACGTAATCCAGCAGGCCCTTCAGGCGCAGGCAGGCTTCAGAATGTTCCACCTGTCCTTCTTCCACCGCGAGGGCAATAATGCGGATGCTTTCGATCATCTCGTCGCGCCGCTTGGCCTGGAACTCTTCCGCCTTCTTCTGGCGCATCCGGTTTTCGTTCAGCACCCTGGATTGCCGCCAGATGTAGAACAGCAAAATCCCGATCACCACCAGCCCGACAACAATAAACGACAGTTGCAGTCCTCTGGGCATTGTTGAACCTCGTATCAATGAATGGCGAGGCCTGCCCGGTGGGTCAGGCCTGTTTGCTTTGGGCGCCAGTTTGCCAGACTTTCACTTCCACTGCCTGCCCGTTCAGTACCGATGTGCCAGAAACCGGGTCGGTTTCGGTGTCGTCCAGGATATCGTTGATGCTGGCACCGGCGTGGGCGCTGGCAATGGACTGCCCTGTGCCGGGCCGGCTATGGCCCCAGCCGTGGGGAATCGACACCACTCCGGGCATGATATCTTCCGATACCTCCAGCGGCAGCACCACGGCCCTGCCGTCTTTCTGTACTTGTACCTGCGCGCCGTCTTCGAGTTTGCGGTTTTGGGCATCTTCCGGGTGCATGATCACCGTACAGCGGCTTTTGCCTTTCACCAGCCGCTGGCTGTTGTGCATCCAGGAGTTGTTGCTGCGTACATGGCGACGGCCGATAAGCTGCAGGCTGGCGCTGGCTTCAGGCTGGTCCAGCAGGGCCTGAAGGCGCCCCACATCCGCCAGGTAGCGGCGCGGCGCCAGGTTGATCTTGCCATCCCGGGTAAACAGCCGCTGGGGCAGGGTGGGCTGCAGCGGGCCAAGGTCCACCCCGCTGAGGGATTTCTTCAGGGCGGACAGTGACAGCCCCTTGGGCATGTGCTGCCACTGCGGGTTCAGCGGGCTGAGCCGTGCCAGACCTTTGAGGGGGTGGCGTTCCGGCAGGATGCCGAGCACCTTGTCCAGCACCGGCTTGATCACACCGCCCACCCGGCCCGGGTTGGCGCCGTAGGGGCCGGTGCGCAGCAGCACATCCAGGATCGGGTCTGGCCCCAGCTTCTTGAACGCCTGCCAGCCCAGTTCCGCCTGCAATGGCAACTTCCCGCCCTTGCGCTGCCGCTCAAGGCGGTGGGCCAGTTCCAGGTTGATCTGCCAGTCGTGGCGGCTGTCCGGTGCCGGTTCGAACAGGGCTTCGCTGTACTTGGCCTGGTTGCGAACCGCCATCATGCTGAAAATCAGGTCGTAATGGCTGCGCTCCAGCGCCGCTGTGGGCGGCAGAATCACATCGGCATGGCGGGTGGTTTCATTCAGGTAGTAATCCACCGACACCATGAAATCCAGCCCGGCCAGGGCTTCATCCAGGCGCTGACCATTGGGGTTCGACAGCACCGGATTGCCGGCCACGGTTACAAAGGCGCGAATTTGTCCCTCGCCCGGGGTCAGGATTTCATCGGCCATGGTGCTGGACGGGTATTCACCGCCAAATTCCGGCAACTTGCGCACCCGGCTGTAACGGTTGCCGAAGTGGCCGCCCTGGCCCACCAGAGCGCCCAGCGCTACCAGGTCCACCGCAGGTTGGGTAAACATCACCCCGCCCGGGGCATCCAGCTTGCCGGTCAGGATATTCAGGCAGTAAGCCAGCCAGGTGGTGGTGCCACCAAAGGCCTGGGTGCTGGTCCCCATTCGGGTGTGCAGGGCTGCCCTTGGCGTGGTGGCAAGCTGCCGTGCCAGGCCGCGAATGGTGTCGGCGCTGATGCCGGTATGGCTTGCGACGGCTTCCGGCGTAAAGCTCAGGGCAGCCAGCCGCAGCAGGTCCTGGTCTTTCACCAGGCCGGTAGCTGCGCCGGTACTGACCAGGTTCTCCGCAAACAGCGTGTGCACCATGGCCATCAGCAGCAGGGCATCGGTGCCCGGGCGGATAAAATGGAAATCATCGGCAATGCGGGCGGTTTCCGTGCGGCGCGGGTCGATAACCACCAGCTTGCCACCACGTTTCTTGAGCTCCTTCACCCGGCCCCGGAAATCCGGCACCGTCATCAGGCTGCCGTTGGAGGCCATGGGGTTGCCACCGATACAGATAAACAGGTCGGTGCGGTCGATATCCGGAATGGGGAACAGCACCTGGTGCCCGAACATCTCCAGGCTGGCCAGCATATGGGGCAGCTGGTCGTTCGAGGTGGCTGAAAAGCGGTTCTGGCTGCCTATGGCCCGCAGCAGCGGCGTAGTGGTCATGGCGGCGCCGTGGTTGTGCACATTGGGGTTGCCCAGATACACCCCGATACTGTTCCGGCCATGGGCCTTGCGCACCTCATGCAGCCGCCGGGCGACCAGGTCGAAGGCCTCGTCCCAGCTCATTTCTTCCCAGCCAGTGGCGGTTTTGCGAACCGGCCGGCGCAGCCGTTCCGGGTCTTCATGCAGGTCCTGCAGTGCCACCGCCTTCGGGCAGATATGTCCCCGGCTGAGCGGGTCGTTTTCGTCGCCTTTGATAGCGGCAACCTTGCCGTTCTGAACCTCGATAGCCACGCCGCACATGGCTTCGCAAAGGTGGCAGGTGCGGTAGTGGGTGCCGTTGTGCATAAGGAATCTCCGGAACTCTTGTTTTTAGGTTTCAAATTGAAACCAGATTATCAGGAAAAGAACCGCAATGGGAAAAGGGTTTTTGTAAATGTGACCCGATAAGCCCGACAAAAAAGGCCAGCCCGAAGGCTGGCCTGAGGAGGGTCCGTATTACCTGGTTAACTTACTGAGCGGTTTGCTGCTCGTATTGGGCCGGCAGGTCTTTTACCGGGTTGGAGATGAAGTTCAGGTAGGTACCGCCGACCGGGATTTCTAGGGGCAGGCGTATTGTTGCAGTTCCGGCGCTTTCGATGCCAAGGGCATCTGCAGTCACCAAGAGTTCGTCATTATCTCCGACTCGATTAGTATTGCGCTGCTCGATCTGCATGCGACCATCATCGAAAAATGTTATGTCACCCTCGAGCTTTAAGGTGAAGGGTCTTCCATAAAGGTCATGGGTACCACCTAGTGGTATTTCCATGTCCGGAGCATCAATGAGCAGCTCAGCGCTTGTTACGAAAATAGGCTGCCCCTGATCGCCTTCAGTGATAACCCCAGGTATAAGCGAGTTGCGACTGCAGTCACTTGTACAAGTGGGGTCATCCTTAGCGTAGCGCATTCTTAATACTTGGGTGTTTGTGATGGACTCCTCTTGGAGTAGCAGCCCCAAGACCTCTAATTGTGTGAATACACTTATAGAGCTTGTGGTCAGAAGCGTGGGATAGAGGTTGACTCTGATTCCTTCAATTTCATCGCCACTATCTGGGGCCTCTGGAGTTGGGTCATAAGTTCCCGGTCCTACTACCTCTGTGTTCAGAGCGTAAGTCTGATAAATGAACTTATTCCGAGGACAGTCCGGGTGTGGTTCACCTCTGTCCAATATGGCGGAACCTGTTGTCCCGGCTTCACATCCGACTCTAGCGGCAGGGTCAGTAAGAGGAACACCTGTACTGCCGGTATCGAACAACCGAGCGGTCGCTTTTCTGCCAATAACCGACAATTTTGTGGAGTTTGCTGAAGCATCCCAACCCTCTTCGTCACTTCCGTCGGAGTGTGCCTTACCAAATGGTTCGAGGCAGCTTTCGTCATTATTATCTTCACAATCAATCAGGAAGTTCGAGTTGGTATCACGGACCGGGAAGTTTCTGAGCGGAGTGAAAACTGTTTCCAGCTTCTCTGTACCTTCAAAGTAAATGGTTAGGTTGTCTGCACCGTTGGCGCCTTCACCATCATCCAGTCCTTCCAGAATGTCAGTTTTCAGTGCGATGCCATTAGTGCCACATACGGAAGTCGGAGTCTCCAGCGCACATGTGCTCGCATCATCATCCTCTACCGATTTCATGGTGTAGCGATAAAACTCGCCCGGTTGCCATGGCGTATTCGGGAAGAATCGAATCTGCTGGTTGTTGAATTCGAGGCGACCTTCAACAATTTCTCCGCTACCGATTTCGGATTCGTTCGGTTGTCCGGATTCGTTCACCGTAATTTTCTCTACGATAAAGGTGCCGTCTTTTCCGAGTCGAATAGATTCCGGATTCATGGACTGGGAGAACACCACAGTAATCGGGCGATCCTCGGGCATTGTGCTGACGGGTAAGAGGTCGACCTCAAGCGGGGCATCACCTTTGTTGTGCCCGGGCTCTTTGATCGAATAGCACTCACCAAGCGCACCCTCCAAAAGATTCATGCGTTCAAAATTGGTCTCACAGGGGAACCCTGGGTAGGTTGTCAGGGCCAGCGGAGGCCGCTGCACCACAGTGCTGTTATCATCGTCGATCGGGTCAAGCTTGAAGTTGAGCGGTGATACTGCAGCAACATTGCCCGCCAGATCAGTGATGCCGTTTACATCTACCCTGTACTCAACCCCGTGCTCAAGGCCACCTTCCGGGTTGATCACCAGAGCCGTGCCGTCTAGTTTAATATTCAGGTTCTCTACAGGTGTGTTGTCAGCACTGAGCGTTACTCCGTTCTCAATTGAAGCCGGATCCAGCGGCTCATCAAAGAACAGAATCATCGGGTCACCCGGCCGCTGCATGGATTGACGAGTAGCCGGAATGGCATCTTCCGCGCCCGGCATCCAGCTCACCAGTTGTGGCGGCGTGGTGTCCAGGTCACGCAGCCAGTCATCTTCTGCATCCAGTGCCGAGTTTACGTCGGTAGCAGCTTTTAGCTGGAAGGCGATGGTGGAGTCGGTAAACTCCTGGCCCAGCAGGTTGGGTTCAACCATGCCGATGGCGTCGATGGTCAGTACGCCGTCCTGAACCAGGGCGATCCCACGAAGTTCCACGCCCATCAGATCCTGGGACAGCGCAGCGTTCGGCTGTGCTTCCTCGGTGTTCATGGATACATCCATAAACAGGGTGATGTGTCGCGGAGCGTTCAGGTCATCGGTGTAGGGGTTGGGGCTCATGTAGCCGGACGCATCCGACAGCATGGTTACCTTGATGGTTCCGGTTTGTTGTTTGTCGCCTGTAGCAGCGTCCAGAACCTGAACCTTGCCGCCTACTTTAACGTTCAGGCTGGTGCTTTCCAGCACGCTGCCTTTCGGAATCCGCAGTGGCAGCGCTTCATTCGCTTCAAAGCTTGGTGAGTAAGCCAGTTCAGCAAACAGCGAGCCGGTTTGCTGGGAGGAGTCGGTTACGCCCTGCAGAACAGAGTTCAGAACAACCCCGTTTACCGCTTCGTCATTCAGAACGGACGTAATAGCGCCACCGTTGGAGTCCACAGCTTGCTGTTCCAGCATCACCGTCGGGCCTGTGTCCCGCGGTGTGTAGCTGTATTCAGCGGAGAAGCGGTTGTCTTCTGCGCTGTTGGTTAGGCTGGCCAGGTTGCTGAGCTTCAGGGTGTAGGTTTCACCGGCCGCCAGAATGTCTTCCTTACTGCCGCAACGGTCTGCCACGCAGGGGTCGACGGTGATGCGGTTACCTTTTACCAGTACGGTGGCAGGCACGGCTTCGCCATTCTGGTCCAGCAGTTCGATTCTACCGCCCAGCTGCTCCCACTCCGGATGGACCGGTTGGGTCATGGCCAGCCGGAACGTGGAGAAGTTCATGGCCTGGAAAGCGCTGCCGTTAGCCGGCACCTGCCAGGCTACACCGAACTGGTCGGAAGTGGTGCCCAGGCTTGCAACGCCACTGAATTCGGCACGGGTATTGAACTGTATGCCATCTTCGCCAACGGCATTGGGTGTGCTGATAGTCCGGCCGCCTTCTGCGGCGAGGGGTTCACTGAAGCTGACATTGAAGTCGCTGCCGCTTGCCAGGGCAGTTGCGGGTTCCAGCTTAAGGCTTTTGCCACCATCAATGATCTTAACGGTGAAGGCTACGGCAGCGCCGTCAGACTCTACCTTGATCTTTTCTGCCAGGGTGGCTTCATCATCCACCACGGCATGGGAGAAGCGCAGAACGATATCCGCTTTCGGGCTGACATCGTTCTGGCCGTCCATCGGGAAGGAATACACCATCGCGCCCGGCGTGGTTTTTTCTTTCATGGTCTGGGTATCACTGTCGCCGCCACAGGCTGCCAGCAGCATGGCGGGAATCAGTGCCAGGGTCTTGAATTGTTTCATGGCCTGCTTCTCCTCAGAACTTCAGGGTGATGGAGCCGCTGATTACGTGCACGTCGCCGTCTGCGGTTACGTCGGTTTCGTTACCGTCGTAATCCACCAGGGTGAAATCGCGCTCCTGCAGTTGCTGGTACTGGTAGCCCAGGTCCAGGCGCACCGGGTAAGCCAGCAGGCGGGTACGGTCGTAGGTGGCGCTCACGCCCAGTCCCACCACAATCTTGTCGGTATCCAGGTAGTTGAGGTCCGGGTTACGGGTGGTTTTCAGAGGAGATTCTTCATAGGCCAGGCCGCCGCGCAGGGCGAAGTGCTCACTGAGCTGGTATTCCGCACCGATGCGTGGGATCAGGATGTCATCGAACTCGATCTTCGGGCCATTCACGCCGTTCTGCATGCGAATGGTATCGCTATCAAATGCATCGCCGAGCTCGGACCAGTTCTGCTGCTCCACGCTACCACCTACGCGCCATCCGTCACCGGCGTACTGCATACCGGCGACATAGGTTTCCGGCTGGAAGGAGTCGATGGTGGAAACTGCCAGGCTAAGGCCCGGGTCCGGAATGGTCTGGGTAACGATGATGTTGGAGTCTACCGTGGTGGAAGCGGAAGACTTGGTGCGGTAAGCAAAGGCCGCTTCCCAGCCGTTCAGGAAACAGTCGCTGTCCGGGCAGAAGGTGCTACCGAAATCTACGGTGGTGCCCAGAATCGTCTTCATGGCGGGCTCTGCGTTCACCGCCAGGCGTTCGCGGCTGGTTTCGCCGCCCAGTGTGGATACCGCATCCAGCTGCGCCGTCGCATCCAGGGTCACCCGGACAGACAGGCCAGCAGAAATGCCGCGCCACAGCGGCGTAGCGCCACCCACGTTCAGGAACAGCGGCTCTTTACCATATTGCAGGAACTGGCCGTTCTCGGAAGTTTGCGAGTTGAACGCCAGCATTTCCTTACCGTACTTCTCCACACCGGCAATAAAGCCCAGATAAATGGGGTGCTTGAAGCGAGTGAGGGAACCCAGGTTAGTTTTCATGCCGATCAGCACGTGCTGGCTGGGGGAGTTAGCCAGTACATCGCCGTTGGCATTGGGGTTGGCTGAACGCAGCTCCTGCTCGGCGTGCAGTATGCCGGTAGTCAGCTCACCCCGGGTGTCCTTGGTGAGAGACGCGGGGTTGTAGTAGGTGACGGATACCTGGTCGTTGAACATGGACAGCGACTGGGCGGTTGCCACATCTATGGGCATTACGCCGTAAGTGGTGCCCAGGTTGCCCATGCTCGCCGAGGCGTTCATGGTAAGGCTGGCGGAAACTGCTGCAACTGCTAGGGACACTGCCCGTACGGAAAATCGGGGAGAGGGGGCCATTGATACACTCCGTTCGCTCGTTATTGTTGTATTCAAACCTGACACCCTGCGCCATCGCGGACCTCGGGTTTGGCTACATTGGTTCAGTGGCAAGTGTATTGGGCTTGTCCGATGAGGACTTTGGCATTTTTGACACAGGTCAGTGTCGGTAAAACCACGTAGTGCTAGCCCGTGACTTCAAGTTAGCGCTAAGTCATTGAAATAACGGGTGTCAGGTGTGATTTTTTGTAGCGTAATGTTTCTTGGGCGAGGTAAAAAGAAAAGGATAAATTGTGTTGTTTGATAAATGTGACGGGGTGTTATGTAGCGTAATAGGCGGGTAAAAACCTGTGCCGGGGTGCTATGTAAAGTTTCCCGACACAGGCTTTTGGTTACTTCTGCAGTTTGCGCCGTGAGGCGATCAGGCCGGCAAGGCCCAGGCCGAAGAGGGCCAGGGTGCCGGGTTCGGGGACGGGGATGGTTCTTGCGAGGTAATTCCACTCCTCGAAGCCAGAGCCCACCCGGTCGTACTCTGTGTAGAATGCAAAGTAATCATCGGCATCGCCCTGCAGCAGGCTGTCGAGAATGAACAAATTGAGGTCTCCCTTCCCGCTACCGCACTGCCCCGGATTGTCGCAGATACTGGCCTGCAGGATAACAGTAACGTCTCCGTTCAGAGCATTATCCAGGTTCCAGACCGGGGCATAGCCCGCCAGGAAGTTGTCCGACGCGCTGCCATCGAACTGGGTGCCGGTGTAGCCGCCATTGTTTTCTGGAATTCGAAGGTCGTCACCACCGAGGAAAATCTGGATTTCGGTCAGGTCAATCTGGTTTTTCCTTCCGCCTTCTTCATTGGCGTCCATGGAAAACTGGTAGTAGGACAGCCCCCCGATGTCGACGGTGCCCAGATCGCCAAACAAGACGGAGTGGGTCCAGATGCCGGATTTAGTGTCAAAATTTATACCATTGCCTGGCGAATAGTCGGTATTGTAGCCGCTTTGGGTGTCGCTATTGCCTTGGGCCTGAACCCGAACAAAGGGCTTGAAAACCCCGGTTCCGGTGGAAGGCTCTGTCGGGTTCGCAGCAGCTTCGAAGATGGTGCCGTCGGCGGTAGTGCCAGACGATTGGCCGCAAGGCTCGGATGCCGTGCAGAGAATCTCGATGGTAGCAGCATGGGCGCCGGCCATGCCAAGCGAGCCGGCCGCAGCCATACCGGCAAGCAATAGTGTTTTGGTTATCGTTGAACGGTTCACGTGACACTCCTTCGTTGCGGTTCGCAACCTTGTCCTTTCTCGCTAGAAAGGTAGCAGTATGTGTGCCAGCTTCGTAGTTGTTTGTATTCAGGAGTGTTTTCGGAAGTTCTGAAAGTGATGTGTAAAGTTTTTTGACGGTGTGGTTGTGGCGGCTTCGGAAGGCAGCGGGAGAATAGAAAGAAATGGTGGGCCCAGCTGGACTCGAACCAGCGACCAAGGGATTATGATGCCTTTGAATTTAGCTTCTGCCTGCTTGCTTGGTGGCCTACGGTGGAGCTGCCTTGCTGCAGGGTTAACAGGCTTTAAGCCCTTTTTAACCTTGCGACTCGCGTGTCAGGGGCAGTGCATCTGGCTGCCAACCATCTGGCAGGGCCGGCCGCTCTGATGAATATGTGTTGGTCCCGCACCTCGATTATAACGGCCACCCATGTTGTCCCAGTATCCGCTGGCGTCACAGTGAGTTGATAACGCCGGAGGTCATCCATTCTTCTGGAATTCCTGCTTGCATGCCGAGCTGCTGTGGCTTTAATCTTTCCGCTAACACGACCCCTGCCTCTTGGCTCCGATAGGAGGTTGCGCGGGGGATTTTTGTAATTTGTGGTAAGCCACACTTGAGTAATGCACCACTCGTGTCTATTATTTGTTGCAACACGGCCCCAATCGGTGGATCCGCTTTGCGGTGAAGCTGCTGCGGGGTTTTTTATTGCCTGCTTTTCGGGAAACACTCCCAACCTCTCCATTCATTCGACACGCCAAAGGCGCCCCAGCCAACCCCAATCGATTGGTTTTCTGGAAATTCTGTCAGTAATTCCGAGAGCCGTTGCCACCAGCTGGAACTTGGGTTGATGGAGCTCAACAGCGTCCGGCAGATACACAGCAACAGAAAAGGTCGGGCAAGGATATGTTCATTGCCGCGCGCCCAGGCATTGTCAAAGTCCGGCACAACGCCCTTGGGAGGTTTTTGTGGCTGGTCTACAACGTTACGGTTCCATAAGCGGCTGTGATGGGCGCATACGTTGCGCAAATAGTTCAGACTTCGTAGCCAAGAGGCGAGAGTCCGGCCATTCTGAATCCCATATTTGTCCGCGATGGTGTCCTGGTCTTCCGGGCGCATGCCATCATAGAGCTCTGACAATGTGTTGAAATCCCATACCTCGCAGGCAATCCAGATAGGCAGAGGGTGGCCATACTTGTTTTTATTGTGCTTGATGAAGTCTTCCTTGGAGCGGGCGATTTGCATGGCCTGCTTCTTCATCCAATCCACGTGTCTGGGTAACCCTGTTTTAGTGTCTGCCTCCTTGGCGAATCCCTCGAACAGAATGCCTGGATTCAGATAGGCGAATGGGTCATGCCCACCCAGGGTGTGGGATATATCGACCCGCAATGCCACTTCGATACGCTCGAGCGCATCCAGGGCAAGGAGCCGAAGCTTTTTGTCGAATACGTACAGGCGTACGGCCGCCTCGAAAGATGCGCCCGGCTTGAAGCTGTCCAGAACGGTGCTGGTTTCCTTTGTTTTCTTCCCTCGGGGGATGCCCTTACCGATGGGGCAAAACAACCCTGAGCGTTCACGAAACGGATGCCAGTAGCCGCTCAATCTGTAGTAGCCAATACGCTCCAGATATTCCAGTGCCTTCGGCTCATCGGTAACCGCAAGTCCCCGGCTCTTTAGTTTCTCAAGCTGCTCGCGGTAGCTAAGCCACGGTTTTTCGTACACTGTGCGGTCATCCTTTTCCAGTTAGTTCAGGGCGTTGGCCACCACGGCTTCGGCCAGCTGGCAGCGGGTTTCGCTGACCAGATTCAGGCGTTCCTTGAGCTGGTCGCAGAGGGCCTCCAGCTCATCGACTCACGTAACTGGCTCTGGATGTCCCAGCCGGCTTGCGTGAGTGCCGGGTTGATGAACTTGGTGCAGATATCCCGTTCTGTGAGCTCTTTCTTGTCCATGCGCTCTCGCCGTTACGTCCGGTTTGCAACTGTCTTGATTTGCGTGGTTTTGTGTCGCTCAGGGTAGCCCAAATTGGCGTTGGTCAGAAGGGGAGTAAGGCAGAAACAACAAAGCCCGCTCGAAAGCAGGCTAAGTCGTTGAAATTATTGGTGGGCCCAGCTGGACTCGAACCAGCGACCAAGGGATTATGAGTCCCCTGCTCTAACCAACTGAGCTATAGGCCCTGAAAGCAAAACGGGCGCCATTATACCCGCGAGGGGTGGCGCCCGCTACTGTGTTGCGGATTAACCGTTGCCCTGATCGTCAATAAAGCCGCGCAGGTGATCGGAGCGGGAAGGGTGGCGCAGTTTGCGCAGGGCCTTGGCTTCGATCTGACGGATACGCTCACGGGTTACGTCGAACTGCTTGCCGACTTCTTCCAGTGTGTGGTCGGTGTTCATTTCGATACCGAAGCGCATGCGCAGCACCTTGGATTCGCGAGCGGTCAGGCCGGCCAGCACGGAGCGGGTCGCTTCGCGCAGACCTTCGGCGGTGGCGGAATCCACCGGCGACAGGGCCTGGATATCTTCGATGAAATCGCCCAGATGGCTGTCTTCATCATCGCCGATCGGGGTTTCCATGGAGATCGGCTCTTTGGCGATCTTCAGCACCTTGCGGATCTTGTCTTCCGGCATTTCCATGCGTTCGCCAAGCTCTTCCGGTGTGGGCTCGCGGCCCATTTCCTGCAGCATCTGGCGGGAAATACGGTTCAGCTTGTTGATCGTCTCGATCATGTGCACCGGAATCCGGATAGTGCGGGCCTGGTCCGCGATAGAGCGGGTGATGGCCTGACGGATCCACCAGGTGGCGTAGGTAGAAAACTTGTAGCCACGACGGTATTCAAACTTGTCGACGGCCTTCATCAGGCCGATGTTGCCTTCCTGAATCAGGTCCAGGAACTGAAGGCCACGGTTGGTGTACTTCTTGGCAATGGAGATAACCAGACGCAGGTTGGCCTCGACCATTTCTTTCTTGGCACGGCGGGCCTTGGCTTCGCCGATAGAAACGCGACGGTTGATTTCCTTGATGTCGACCACGTCCAGGTCCACTTCGGTCTGCACGTTTTGGATGCGTTTCTGCAGGCGTACGATTTCGTCAATGCGCTCGCCGATGGCAGCGGCGTATGGCTTCTTGGTGGCGGCGATTTCTTTCGCCCACTCAAGGTCGATTTCGTTGCCCGGGAACCACTTGATGAAGTCTTTGCGGGGCATTTTGCAGTCGCGTACACAGATCTGCATGATCGCCCGCTCGTTCTCACGCACCAGGTCGTTGGTGGAGCGAACCACGTTCACCAGTTCGTCAAACGCTTTGTTGGCCAGTTTGAACGGAGCGAAAACCTGGCCCAGTTCGTTCAGGGCTTCCTGGGTTTTCTTGTGGCTGCGGCCGTGCTTGGCCAGGGCCTTGTTGGCGGCGTCGAGCTTTTCTTTCAGCAGTTCGAAGCGCAGGCGGGTCTCTTCCGGATCCGGGCCGTTGTCGTTGCCGTCATCGCTGGAGGTGTCGTCGTCATCGTCATCGCTGTCGGAATCGTCCGAAGAGGTATCTTCGGTGGTTTCTTCGCCCATGAACGGCTCGGCGTCGTCCGGGTCAAGGAAGCCGGTTACGATGTCGCTGATGCGGCCTTCGTTCTCGATGATGCGGTCGTAGGCCTGGATTACTGTGCCAGCTGTGCCGGGGAAGTGGGCAACGGCGGCCATGACGTCGCGGATGCCTTCTTCGATGCGCTTGGCGATAACGATTTCGCCTTCGCGGGTCAGCAGTTCAACAGTACCCATTTCGCGCATGTACATGCGCACCGGGTCGGTGGTGCGGCCGGCGTCGGTTTCCACGGCGGCAAGGGCTGCGGCGGCTTCTGCGGCAGCCGCTTCGTCTGCGGTGGAATCGCCTTCGGTCATCAGCAGGGTATCGGCGTCCGGTGTTTCTTCGCACACCTGGATACCCATGTCGTTGATCATCCGGATAATATCTTCAACCTGGTCCGGGTCTGCGATATCTTCCGGCAGGTGGTCGTTTACCTCGGCGTAAGTCAGGTAACCTTGTTCCTTGCCTCGTGCGATGAGGTCTTTCAAACGTGATTTCTGCGAATTGCCTGACATAGACACCCTGTGAACTCGCTTTTAAAAAGGAAAAAAGTTAAACAGCCATTATAGCTGTCGCTTGGTTTTGCTGCCACCAACCGGTTAGATGGTGATCAATTGCGATAGTTTCAAGTTTTTACTCCCCGGCTTTCGGGTTTAACGTACCCGCGCTGAGGGTTCTCAGCTCTTCCCGCTGTTCCGGGGTGAGCGTTGCCAGGTTCCGGAGCAGGGTTGCCAGTCTTTGCTGGCGCGCGGCTTCTTCGTTCGGGCTTAACAGCTCTCTGGCAGCAGCCAGTGTGCTTTCCCGCGCCGGTATGTGCTCCAGTCCGTCGAACAGGTTGTAGAACCTGTCGCGGGCCTGCTTATCGGTTGCCAGTCCCGCTACCAGTGCTTTGCGGGTCTGGATGTTGTTTTCCAGTAGCCAGCGGGCCAGTCGGCCGGCCTGCTCCAGTTGCCTTGTGCGGTCCGCCAGGGCTTTCACTTCCGTGGCCAGTTCCGGCGCCTCCAGCAGGGCCAGGCACAAGGTGCTGTCTTTGCTGAGTTTTACGTCAATACGTTCTTCTGACGGCCGGTTCTGGCCTTCGTTGCGCCAGCCCCGGGCCTTGTAGTTCTGGCCTTGCTGGCGGTTCTGCCACTGGTTGCGGCCGCCGCACAGTCGCAGCATTTCGTGCCACATGGCGTCCCGCAGCGTGCTGCGGGGCATTTTGTTCAGTAGCGGCTCGGCCCGGGCTCTCAGTTCGCCCCGGTGTTCCGGCAGTTGCAGGTCGAGCCCTTCGCTCTGGCGGTCAAACAGGTAGCGCGAGAGCGGAGTAGCGCCGTCTATGCGTTTCCGGAAGGCCTCGGCACCCTCTTTTCGGATCAGGGTGTCCGGGTCTTCGCCTTGCGGCAGCATCAGGAATTGCAGATGCAGACCGTCTGCCATCAGCTCCAGGGCGTTTTCCATGGCCCGGTCGGCAGCACGGAAGCCGGCCTGGTCGCCGTCAAAGCAGAATACGATGTGTCTTACCTGCCGCAGCAGGGCGTTCAGGCTGTCCTGGTTGGTCGCTGTACCCAGGGTAGCAACGGCGTAGTGAATGCCGTGCTGGGCCAGGGCGATCACGTCCATATAGCCTTCCACCACCAGCAGTTTGTCCAGCTGGCGGATGGCTTGCCGGGCCTCGAACAGGCCGTAGATTTCACGGCTCTTGTGGAATACGTCCGATTCCGGCGAATTGATGTACTTGGCTTTGTCGTCGCCCAGTGTGCGACCACCGAAAGCGACGGTTTTGCCCCGGGTGTTCCGGATCGGGAACATTACCCGGTTACGGAACAGGTCTCTGGGGCGGCCGTACTGGTCGGAAACCGTCCGGGTTTCAATCAGCGGGCCCTTCAGATCTTTCGGGGCTGCGTCGTAAAGGGCTGTGCCTGTGCCCGGGGCGAAGCCGATCTGGTATTGCTGGATAATCGATTTATCCAGTCCGCGCTGTGTCAGGTAGTCCCTGGCATAGGCGCCTCGCTGGCCGGCCAGGGCCGACTGGTAAAAGCGATTGGCAAAGTCCAGCGCGTCGGTCAGCGTCCGGGCCTGCTGCATTTCCTGCTTGGCGGCCTTGTCGTAAGGCACTTCAAGCCCTGCGCGCCTGGCCAGTTCTTCCACTGCTTCGGTAAACCCGAGGCCCTCGAACTCACGAACGAAGCTGATGGCATCGCCGTGGGCGCCGCATCCGAAACAGTGATAGAAGCCTTTGTCTGGCCGAACGTTGAACGAAGGTGTTTTTTCGTCGTGGAACGGGCAGCAGGCTTTGTAATTTGCGCCGGCTTTTTTCAGGGTAATGCGGGAACCGATCAGCTCCGCCAGGTCGATACGATCCAGCAGGTCTTCAACAAATCGTTGAGGGATCAGTCCGCTCATGGTGGCTCCACTTCAGCCTGGGTGCCGGGGTAAAACGCTATTCACCATAGCCAAAAATGCCGCCGAAGCCAGGCCTCGGCGGCATTTTCAGTTTGCCGGGTAGGGCGAAACGCCGTTCCGGCAATCAGTCTTGCTGTCGATGCGTTCTGAACTCAGTACAGACGCTCGAACTTACGCTGCTCACGCTGAAGCTTCTTGAGATGACGCTTAACGGCGGCAGCTGCTTTGCGCTTACGTACAGCGGTCGGCTTCTCGTAGTGCTCACGACGACGTACTTCAGACAGTACACCGGCCTTCTCGCAGGAACGCTTGAAGCGACGCAGTGCTACATCAAACGGCTCATTCTCTTTCACTTTAACAGCTGGCATTCGAAAATCACCTACCTGATAGATTCGGTTTCAATTGGTTCCGCCGGCCTTTGCCATGCGGGCTCGATCCCTGGTCAGATTGGCTAAAACTCGACCAGTGCTAATTTAGGGCGGCAATGATAACGGCTGGGCCTGCCGAGGTCAATCATTGTTCAACGAAACTGCCGGAGGCTTTCGGGTTTCTGCTAAAATGCCGCCAGCTTTCATTTCTCCTCCTGCGGATACGGCCTGACTATGCTGATTCTTGGTATTGAAACCTCCTGCGACGAAACCGGCGTTGCCCTGTTTGATGACGAGCAGGGGCTGCTGGCCCACGCCCTGTTCAGCCAGATTGACATGCACGCCGACTACGGCGGGGTAGTGCCGGAGCTGGCCTCGCGGGATCACGTGCGCAAATTGTTGCCCCTGTGCGACCAGGTGCTGGCCGAGGCCGGCAAAACCCGCAAGGATCTCGAGGGCCTTGCCTACACCGCCGGCCCGGGCCTGATCGGCGCGTTGATGGTGGGAGGCTCGGTGGCCCATGCTCTGGGTTTTGCGCTGGATATTCCGGTACTGGGTGTGCACCACATGGAAGGCCATTTGCTGGCGCCCATGCTGGAAGACAATCCGCCGGAATTTCCGTTTGTGGCGCTGCTGGTATCCGGTGGCCACACCCAGCTGGTGCGGGTAGACGGCATTGGCGAGTATGAAATGCTGGGCGAATCGGTAGACGACGCCGCCGGTGAGGCTTTCGATAAAACCGCCAAGATGCTGGGCCTGGATTACCCCGGCGGCCCCCGGGTGGCGGCGCTGGCCGAAAAGGGCCGCGATGGCATCTACCGGTTCCCGCGCCCGATGACTGACCGCCCCGGCCTGGACTTCAGTTTCAGTGGCCTGAAAACCTTTACCCTGAATACCGTGAATGCTGCCCGGGATAACGGCAACCTGGACGAGCAGGTAAAAGCCGATATCGCCCTGGCCTTCGAAGCGGCGGTGGTGGACACGCTGACCATCAAATGCAAGCGGGCACTGGAGCAAACCGGCTGCAAGCGGCTGGTGATTGCCGGTGGCGTGAGTGCCAACAAGCGGCTGCGGGCCGGGCTGGAGAAGATGGCCGCCAGGCTGCGCGGCTCGGTGTTCTATGCCCGCCCGGAATTCTGCACCGATAACGGGGCCATGATTGCCTACGCCGGTGCCCAGCGGCTGCGGGCCGGGCAGCGTGACGGTGAACGGATTGTGTCGGTGCCGCGCTGGCCGATGAACACCCTGCCGGCGGTGAATGAGCCCCGGGCTAACGGCCTTGTAGACTGAGTATTACAAACCGGTTTCCCGGCCCTGGGTCAGGCGGATCAGGTTATTGCGGTGGCGCACCACAATCAGCAGGGTAAGCAGGCCAAACAGGGGCAGGGTGTCCGGCTCCAGCAGGGCGCTGATGACCGGCCCGCTGGCAATGGCAATCAATGAGGCCAGCGCAGAGATACGCCAGCGCCACATGATCACCAGCCAGATGCCGGCCATGATCAGGGTTGTGACCGGTGCCAGCGCAAGGCCGGCGCCCAGGGCTGTTGCCACGCCCTTGCCGCCCTTGAACCGGTAGAACAGCGGAATCATATGGCCAGTTACCGCGCACAGGGCCACCATGGCCTGCACCAGGATGGACAGCCCCGCCAGGTGCGCCAGCCACACCGGTAGCCAGCCCTTGAAGGCATCCAGCGCCAGGGTGATCAGCGCCGGTTTCCAGCCGCCGGCCCGGTACACGTTGGTGGCTCCGGGGTTGCCGGAACCCAGCGCCCGCGGATCGGGCAACTGCCATGCGCGGCATACGGGCACAGCAAACAGCACCGAGCCGGCCAGGTAGGCGCCGAAGCAGAGCAGTACAATCACAATCGGGTTGCTGGTTGCATCCATGGCTGCATCGCAGGTGCGCAGACGGCACCGGGTGTTCTGTGAGAAAATGCCGCCCCTTAAATCCGGCAGACAGGCGAACAGCCACAGTATCGCTTGCCTGTGCATTATTCAATCAGCCTTGAGTGGAACATCCTGGAGTCCGGTTTGGCAGATGCTTCAACAGACATCGTCTTCATCGAAGGCCTGGCGGTAGAGACCGTTATCGGCGTGTACGACTGGGAACGCGACGTCACCCAGCGGCTGCTGGTAGACCTTGAAATGGCATGGGACAACCGTCGCCCGGGGGCCAGTGACGATGTGGCCGATGCCCTGGACTATGCTGCGGTGAGCGAGCGGGTAACTGCCGTGCTGCAGGCGCTGCAGCCAAAGCTGCTGGAGCGGGCGGCGGAAGAGCTGGCCGGAGTGCTGCAGAATGAGTTCGGGGTACGCTGGTTGCGATTAACCCTGCGAAAGCCTGGCGCCGTGCCGGCGGCCAGGGCGGTGGGTGTAAAAATTGAAAGGGGAGAGCGGTGATGGCCAGGGTGTATATCAGTATCGGCAGTAACATCGACCGCTACCGGCACGTAACGGCAGCACTGGATGCCTTGCAACAGTGGTTTGGTGAGCTGGTGATCTCGCCGGTCTACGAGAGCGAGTCGGTGGGCTTTGACGGTTCGGACTTCCTGAACCTGGTGGTGGGGGTGGAGACCGACTTGCCGGTTGGTGAGTTATCAGCCCGTTTCAAGCAGCTGGAGCGGGAAAACGGGCGCAAGCCGGATGCTCCCAAGTTCAGCCCGCGAACCCTGGACCTGGATATCCTGACCTGGGGCAATGTTACCGGCGTAACCGATGGCGTTGAATTGCCCCGGGCCGAGATTCTGAAGAATGCCTTTGTGCTGCGTCCACTGGCGGATATCGCACCTGAAGATGTACATCCGGTGTGTAGCGAAAGCTATGGACGACTGTGGCAGGCCTATAGCACCGACCAGAAACTCTGGCCGGTGGATTTCACCTGGCAGGGGCGGCGGTTATCACAGGCCGTTGGCTGACCGGAACCGCTCAATCAGGTGATCGGTGGCGCTGTCGCCTGCCGTGCCGTCACTCTTTTCGCCCAGCAGGCGTGGCAGGATTTCGTTGCCAATCTGCTTGCCCAGCTCCACGCCCCACTGATCAAAACAGTCCACATCCCAGATAACGCTCTGCACAAAGGTGCGGTGCTCATACAGCGCAACCAGCGCACCCAGTGTCTCCGGCGTTAGCTGTTCCATCATCAGGATGTTGCTGGGCTGGTTGCCGGGGATCACCTTGTGCGGGGCCAGCTCCTGCGCTGCAGCCTCAGCCATACCGCTATCCCGCAGTTCCTGAACGGCTTCCTCCCGGGTTTTCCCCGCCATCATCGCCCGTGCCTGGCTCAGGCAGTTGGCAAACAGGGTGGCGTGGTGGTGTTCCACGGGGTTGTGGGACTTCAGCGGAATCACAAAGTCGGCGGGAATCAGCCGGGTGCCCTGGTGGATCAGCTGGTGATAGGCGTGCTGGCCGTTGGCACCTACGCCACCCCAGAGAATCGGGCCAGTTGCGGAGTCCACCGGGGTGCCGTGCTGGGTTACCCGCTTGCCGTTACTTTCCATATCCAGCTGTTGCAGGTGTTCCGGCAGGTGTTTCAGGTACTCGTCGTAGGGCAGCACCGCGTGGCTGCCGGCCCCCCAGAAGTTGTTGTACCAGACGCTCAGCATGGCCATCACCACCGGCAGGTTTCGCTCGGCCGGGGTGTTGCGGAAATGGTAGTCCATGGCATGGGCGCCGGCCAGCAGGGAACGGAAGTGTTCCATGCCCAGCGTCAGCGCGATGGGCAGGCCAATGGCCGACCACAGGGAATAACGGCCGCCCACCCAGTCCCACATGGGAAAGATGTTGTCAGCGGCAATGCCAAAGCCGGTTGCTGCTTCGATGTTGGTGGTGACAGCCATAAAGTGGCTGGCGATAGCCGCATCGGAGCCGCCATTGGCCAGGAACCATTGCCGGGCCACCAGGCTGTTATCAAGGGTTTCCTGGGTGCGGAAGGATTTGGACTGCACCAGGAACAGGGTGGTCTCCGGGTCCAGGGCCTTCAGGGTTTCGGAGATGTCGGTGCCGTCGATGTTGGCAACAAAGTGGCAGTTCAGGCCGCCCTGCCAGTAAGGCTTCAGGGCCTCAACCACCAGTTTCGGGCCCAGGAAGGAGCCGCCGATGCCAATGCTCACCACATCGGTCAAGCGTTTGCCGGTGTGGCCACGATGCTGGCCCCTGTGTATCGCTTCAACCAGCTGCTCCATGCGGGCCAGTGTGCTGTGCACTTCCGGCATGATGTTGCAGCCATCTACCTGTACGTCGGTATCGGCCGGCTGGCGCAGTGCCGTGTGCAGGGCCGGCCGGTTTTCGGTGATGTTGACGATGCCGCCGGTAAACAGGGCTTCTGTGCGCTGCTCCAGGCCACAGGCCCGGGCCAGGTCGGCCAGTGCGCTGAGGGTATCATCGGTCAGCCGGTTGCGGGAGAAGTCCAGGGTCAGGCCCGCAGCTTCGATCAGGTAGCGGGTGGCGCGCGTGGGATCGTCCCGGAACAGGTCTCGCATCGGGGTTTCGGCAAGTTTTTCTTTGTGCCGGATCAGCGCATGCCACTCGGGCTTTTGGGTCAGTGCTGCTGTGTTGTCTGCCATCAGAGTGTCCTTTCTGTCTGCCGCCTTCCCCGTTCGGGCAGGCGGCAGTTCCGGGTTCAGCGGGTTACGGAAATGTTGTCGATCAGCCTCGTGGTGCCCAGGAAGGCGGCAACCAGCAGGGTGAGTTCGCGGTCGGCTTCCGCTGCGGGTTTGAGAGTGAGGCTGTTTACGATATTGAAATAATCCGGGCGCAGCCCGGCACCGGCCAGTGCCTCTTTGGCTTCCTGCTCCAGCGTGTTGAAGTCCGAACGGCCGTGCTCCAGCTGGCTGGCGACGCTGGTGAGCGTTTTGTACACCACCGGAGCGATGGCTCGCTCCTGGTCAGACAGATAACCATTGCGGGAGCTCTTGGCCAGGCCGTCGTCTTCGCGGATGGTCGAGGCGCCAATGATTTCGATGGGCATCATCAGGTCCCGCGCCATCTTGCGGATCACCGCCAGTTGCTGGAAATCCTTCTCGCCGAAGATGGCGATGTCAGGCTGTACCATGTTGAACAGCATGGTCACCACCGTGGCTACGCCTTCGAAATGCCCGGGGCGGCTGGCGCCGCAGTGTCCTTCGCTGACTTCCGGCACCACTACCTTGGTCTGGTTGGCCAGGCCTTCCGGATAGATCTCGTCAACCGTGGGCGCGAACACCAGGGTGTTGCCGGCAGCTTCCAGCTGGGCCTGGTCTTCTGCCAGGGTGCGGGGATACTTGTCCAGGTCTTCGCTGGCACCGAACTGCATCGGGTTCACGAAAATACTGGTGACCACGATATCAGCGGCTTCTGTGGCCTTGCGCACCAGGGAAATATGGCCCTCATGCAGGTTGCCCATGGTGGGCACCAGCGCAATGGTTTTGTCCTGCTGACGGAACGCCTTCAGGATGCTGCGCAGTTCTTTCAGTGAATGTACGGTTCTCATGCCTTGAACGTATGCTCCTCGGCCGGGAATGAGCGGTCTTTAACGGCTTTTGCGTAGGCGGCAATGGCTTCCGGAATGGAGTCGGTCTCTGCCAGGAAGTTTTTCACAAAGCGCGGCTTACGGCCAGTGGTGACGCCGAGCATGTCGTGCAGCACCAGCACCTGACCGTCGGTGCCGTTGCCGGCGCCGATGCCGATGACCGGGGCTTTGACCGCCTGGGTGATGCGGGCAGCCAGCGGTGCGGGCACACATTCCAGCAGGATAACGTCGGCGCCGGCGGCTTCCAGTTCGCAGGCGTGTTCGATCATCGCCTCGGCGGCTTTGTCGTCACGGCCCTGTACCTTGTAGCCGCCGAACTTGTTGACGAACTGGGGGGTAAGGCCCAGGTGAGCACAGACCGGCACACCGCGTTCGCTCAGGGCCTCGATGGTGTCGCGCATCCAGTCGGTGCCTTCGAGTTTCACCATGTGGGCGCCGGCACGCATCAGTTCTGCGGCGTTGTCCAGGGCGTCGGCCACGGTGCCGTAAGACATGAAGGGCATGTCCGCCATGATCAGTGCGCCACGGTTGCCCCTGGCAACGCAGCCGGTGTGGTAGACCATGTGCTCCATGGTTACCGGCAGGGTGCTGTCATTGCCCTGAAGAACCATGCCGAGCGAGTCACCAATCAGGATCACGTCTACGCCCGCTTCACTGACCACCTGTGCAAAGGTGGCGTCATAGGAGGTGAGGGCAGAAAAGGCTTCGCCCTTTTGCTTGTATTCCCGCAGGGTGTTGATGGTAACTGCCATAGAATCCTTGCCTTTGAATAGATGAATGCCGGGGTATACCTGTTACAAGAGTAGCACGGAGTTGCCAGCTGTTAATCAGTTGCTTCCGCCTGTGGGTGGCAGTTTGCGCAGCTGATTGTCCGGACACTCGGACCGCAGCTGGTCGACGCGGCGGCCATCGGGCAGGCTCAGTTCCGGGTTCAGGTCCAGCAGGGGTTGCAGCACGAAGTCCCGGTTTGCCAGCTCGGCGTGGGGTATCGTCAGCCGCTCATCTGCCAGCTGTTGGTCGCCATACAGAAGCAGGTCAAGATCCAGGGTGCGTGGCCCCCAGTGACGCAGCCGCTCCCGGCCGTGGGCCTGTTCGATAGTTTGCAGGTGGTCCAGCAGCTGGTGTGGCGGCAGGGTCGTGCGCAGTTCGACAGCGCCATTCACAAAATCCGGTTGATCTTGCGGGCCCACGGGGCGGCTGGCGTAGAACGGCGACTGCGCCATCAGTGTGGTGTCCGGCAGGCTGGCCAGCTCGGCAACGGCGCGCGCAAGCTGGGCAGCGGGGTCCTGCAGGTTGCTGCCCAGGCCGACGTAAGCCAGTACCGTCATGACTGAGGCGGCCGTTTCACCGGGCTGCGCTTGCGCCGGCGTTTGCGGGGCGCCGTGGCCGAGCCAAGCTGGGACAGCATTCTTTCCTGGCCGCGCTCGTCCACTCTCTGGAATTCGGTCCACCACTGGCCGAGGCCGGGTTCAATCTCACCAGCAGATTCCCGTACTAACAGGAAGTCGTAGGCAGCCCGGAAGCGGGGGTGGGTGAGCGTGGCAAAGGCCCGCTTGCCCTGGCGCCGGGGCAGGCGCATCTGCATTTCCCAGATTTCTTTCATGGGGCCGGAGAAACGCTTGGGAATGGATGTGGCCTGAACCTGGCGGCCGATAACCTTGCCGATAGCACCGTGCAGCGCCGGTTGCACCGGGTCGCCGTTGTCCTGGCGGCGGCGCCATTCCACCTGCAGGGCAGGCCACAGCATGGCGGCAAACAGGAAATACGGTGTTACCGATTTGCCCTGGGCGATGCGGGCATCGGTGTTGCGCAGGGCCTGGAGGATCAGTTCGTCGGGTTCGCCGGCTTCAATAGCACGGGCGGTCTCCGGGAACAGCGGCTCCAGCAGGTTGTATTGCTGCAGCAGGTTATAGGTGGCTTCGCCATGGCCGGCGGAGAACAGTTTCAGCACTTCATCAAACAACCGGGCCGGCGGAATGTGGCTCAGCAGGGGCGCCAGCTCCCGGATCGGGGCCTCGGTTTCCGGTTCGATCTCGAACCCGAGCTTGGCGGCAAAGCGGATGGCCCGCAGCATGCGCACAGGGTCTTCCCGGTAGCGGGTTTCCGGATCACCGATCAGGCGGATCTGGTGATTTTTCAGGTCTTCCACGCCATTGGCGAAGTCGATAATGCTGAAGTCGCGGATGCAGTAGTACAGCGCGTTGATGGTGAAGTCGCGGCGCAGGGCGTCTTCTTCCTGGTTGCCATATACGTTGTCCCGCAGCAGCAGGCCGTGCTCACTGGTGCGGTGCTCATCGTCGGCAACATCGTCTTCGGCATCCCGGGCATTGCCCCGGAAGGTGGTGACTTCAATAACTTCACGGCCAAACACCACGTGTACAATACGGAAACGGCGGCCGATCAGGCGGGAGTTCCGGAACAGGTCGTGGACCTCTTCAGGGGTGGCATTGGTGGCAATGTCGAAGTCTTTGGGTTTGCCGCCGAGCAGGATATCCCGCACGCCGCCACCCACCAGGTAGGCTTCGTAGCCAGCTTTGTTCAGACGGTGCAGCACTTTCTTGGCCGGCTCGCTGATCATCGAGCGGGACACGTTGTGCTGATCCCTCGGGATCTCTTGCCGCTGGTAGTGTCTGGCTTTCTTTTTCCCGTTGCCGGGCATGAAAGAGCGGAGTTTTTCTACTAGTCGTCTAGGCATGGAATTCCGTGTTTGCGAGCCGCAAAAACGGGGATTTTAACGGTTTGCGCAGGAATTGCACACGTTTGGCGGGAATCGCTGGCAATAAAGTCGTTTCAGGGGGTGTTTCGGGAAGGTGTTCGGCTTTTTCGGAAGCCAGATAATCAAAAGGCGGGTTCGCGATTACGAACCCGCCCTGAAAGCGTTGACGATCTGCATTGTTCTTGTTGTTGTCGGGATTCTTTTTGATTTTTCTACCCCACCGTGTTGCCCCAAAGTCAGGGCTTATAAGCAACGCAAACGGAAAGCTTTGAATACATGAGCAGTCAGAAACATGGCGCGGGCTTTACAGCAGTTGCGGTGTCGCCTGGAAGACGATTCTTCTCCACTTCTACAACTCGCACATGTTGTGGGACCACTAAAAAAGCAAAGTACCCAAAACACTCAGTTCGCTCGCGTCCTGTTTTTGTTTTTGTTACCGGACGCTCTTGCAGCTTTTTGTTTTTGTTTTGACGCCGCGTTGTCACTCTTGTTTTTGTTGTTGTGCGCTTAATAGTTTGCAGGGGGCGTGCCAGTTTTTGAAAAGCGTTTATTAACAGAGAGTTACGAAAAGTGTAGACATAGGTGTTACCCCGTACCCGGTGGAAGTGTTACCTGTGTCACGTTATCTGGAGAGGGAGTGTTACCGTGAGGAACAGGGAGGTAACAAATGAACTGGGGCTCATTTGTTACCTTTCGGATGGTCAGCTGCCGGCGCCTTTTTTACGGGGAATGCCCAGTCGTTGGCGGCGCTCCCACAGCGATTTACGGCTGATGCCGAGTTTCTGGGCCAGCTCGGTTTCACTCATACGATCTTGATTTTCAAGAACAAAGTGCTGGAAGTAGTCTTCCAGGGACAAGTCGTTGGCAGAATCTGCGTCGCGGGTGGGCGTTTGTTCGTTGTCGCCTTCCACCAGGGTTTCGGGGATGTATTCGTCGCCGTAATCACTGTCCAGGTCCAGCACAGAGGGGGTGATGACGTCGGTATCGGTCAGGATTGACGCCCGCTCGATGGCATTTTCCAGTTCCCGCACGTTACCGGGCCAGCGGTAACGCTCCAGGGCCTGCATGGCTTCCGGGCTCAGGCTGAGGTCCGGGCGTCCGAGTTTCTCTGCTTGCCGTTTCAGGAACCGGCTGGCCAGGCCCAGCACATCGCCCCGGCGTTCCCGCAGTGGCGGAATACGGATCTGCATCACGTTCAGGCGGTAATAAAGGTCTTCCCGGAACTCGCCGGTGCGGGTCATCGCTTTCAGGTTGCGGTGGGTAGCGGCGATCATCCGCACGTTTACTTTCTGGCTTTGGGTAGAGCCTACCCGGCGTATTTCGCTTTCCTGCAGTACCCGCAACAGGCGGGCCTGGGCTTCGGCGGGCAATTCGCCGATTTCGTCCAGGAACAGGCTGCCACCGTCGGCCGCTTCGATCAGGCCGGTACGGGCTGAAACCGCACCGGTAAAGGCGCCTTTTTCGTGGCCGAACAGTTCCGATTCAATCAGGCTCTCGGGGATGGCGGCGCAGTTTACCGAAATCAGGGGCTTGTTGGCCCGTGGGCTGAGCAGGTGCAGGGCCCGGGCGGCCAGTTCCTTACCGGTACCGGATTCGCCCTGGATAAGCACCGTGGTTTCTGTGGGGGCTACCTTGCGGATCAG
Source organism: Marinobacter sp. L-46 (assembly GCF_056859535.1). Taxonomy (NCBI): domain Bacteria; kingdom Pseudomonadati; phylum Pseudomonadota; class Gammaproteobacteria; order Pseudomonadales; family Marinobacteraceae; genus Marinobacter; species Marinobacter sp. L-46. The sequence continues at coordinate 25,295 of NZ_JBSXOP010000073.1, read as the reverse complement.
GGTGAATACCCGCTGCATAGGCTCGCAGGTGCCAAACATGACGGTCGACGGATCACCGGATGGGGTGTCTGCGGTTCGGTCAGGGCCTTCATCGGCCCGGCTGCTGGCGGGCTCGTGGCCGCGGGCCAGGATGTTCTCCACAGCAGCCAGCATTTCGTCATGGTCGAAGGGCTTGGCAATGTAGTCCACAGCGCCCATTTTCATGGAGTCCACGGCGGAGCGCAGGCTGGCATAGCTGGTCATGATCAGCACCGGGGTGTCCGGCGCCCGGGTGATCATTTCGGTGCCGGGCGCGCCGGGCAGGCGCAGATCGGTGATGATCAGGTCAAAGCTGTCTGGCTCCAGCCCTTCGGCTTCTTCTACAGAGACGGCATCGGTCACTTCGTAGCCGGCGTGCTGAAGCAGCTTGCGGACTGCCGAGCGGATAATGTCTTCGTCTTCAACTATCAGAATACGGGGCATATTGCGTTCACGACCTTTCGTTCGGGCTGCTGTTGCCGGTATCGGTTTCTGGCTCGTAGGCGGGCAGGCGCAGCCTCATGCAGGTGCCGCGGCCGGTGGCTTTGTCGGCCGGGCTTTCTACCTGGATGTTGCCATAGTGTTCTTCAACAATACTGTACACCAGGGATAACCCCAGGCCCGTGCCTTTGTTGGGGGCCTTGGTGGTGTAAAAGGGCTCGAATATGTGGTCCAGCTGATCTGCCGGTATACCGGAGCCTTCATCAATCACCTCGATGATAGCGGAGTAGCCGTCGCCCTTACCATTGACCGTTATGGTACCTCCGTCTGGCGAGGCGTCCCTGGCGTTGGCCAACAGGTTAACAAATACCTGAACCAGCCGCTGCTCGTCGCCTAGCACCTGCATGGAGGGCGGGCAGTCGTTAACAAAGCGGATGCCCATGCCCCGTTCGCTGAGTGACAGCAGGTTGATGGATTCTTCCACGCAGCGGTGAATGTTGACCGGTTCATAGCGGTTTGCGTGGGCATGGTTGCCGGTACGGGCGAAGTTCATCAGGGATTGGAGGATGGCGGAAATGCGCCGGGTCTGCTGCTGTATCTGGTCTGCGGTTTCCAGGATGCCGGGGTCGTCGGTTTCCAGCTTCAGGTTCTGGGCCAGGGAGGAAATGCCGGTGACCGGGTTGCCGATTTCATGGGCCACGCCAGCGGCCAGGCGGCCAACAGAGGCCAACCGTTCGCTGTGCATCAGTTCGTCTTCCAGCAGGCGGGTTTCGGTCTGGTCTTCCACCAGGATAATGGAACCGCCTTCGGTGTGGTCCGGGCCGCTCAGGGCCGCTTTGTGCAGGTTCAGCCAATGGGGCTTGCCCCGCAGGTCCAGCCGGTGCTTGTAGCGGTGTAGCTCCGAGCCCCGGTTAAAGTCATCCAGCAGGGTGTGCCAGTGCTCGGGAAGGGCCATCAGCCGGGCGCCCACCACTTCGTCAGCGGAAATGCCGGTGAGTGCTTCGATGGCGTGGTTCCACATCAGGATTTCGCCGTCCTCGCCCACCGAGCAGGCCGGGATTGGCAAGTTCTGCAGGGTTTGCCGGTAATGCCGGCGCAGGTTGTCCAGCTCCCCGGCCAGGCCGGTCAGCTGGTTCTGGTAATCCCCCAGCGCCCGCTCCACATAGCGGATATCCTGGCCGGTGACGCCGTGGGTCAGGGGCTTGAAGCCCAGGTGCCGCTTTACAATATCCCGGGCCACCGAGGGCCCCAGCAGGCCGGACAGGTTGATTTCGATCTGGTCCCGCAGCCGGCGCAGCTGGTACGGCCGGAACTCCACATTGGGCAGTTTCAGCTGGGCCAGGGCCCGTTCTACTTCCCGCCGTGCCACGCTCTGGCCGAGCGGATCCGCCAGTTGCTGGATGAATTCCTTGGAAGATGCCGCCAGCAGTTCCCGGCGCTGGGGCCGGGACAGTGCGCCCATGGAACAGGCCTGGGCAGCGCTGGTCTCTTCCGCCGACGCGGGGCTGATGATCGAGACCAGGGCAAAGACCGAGATATTCGCCGTCAGGCTGATAAAGGTAAAGATGTGCCAGTTGTCGTAGCCCGGGTTGATGGGCAGGTCGAGCCAGTACAACAGATCCGTGGCAGACGAAAACGGCAGTACCAGGGTAAACAGCCAGATGGTCAGGCCGGTAACCAGGCCCGCGACCAGCCCCCGGCGATTGCCTTCCGGCCAGTATATGACTCCGAGCGCGCCGGGCAGCAGTTGCAGGGTACCGGAAAGGGAAATCGCGCCCAGAATGGACAGGTCCAGTTTCTGGCCGATGGTTTCGTGGAACAGCAGGGCCAGGAACAGGATAACGGCGATCAGCAGGCGTTTGACCCACTGCAGCCAGCGGTAAATGTCGCCCTGATCCTTCGGGGTTTTCAGAGGCAGCACAACGTGGTTCAGCACCATGCCGGCCAGGGCGAGGGTGCTGACAATCATCAGCCCGCTGGCGGCAGACAAACCGGCAATGTACATCAGCATGGTCAGGGCCGGGCTATCCAGCGCCTGGGCAACACCGATACTGAAGAAGGCGGGCGGCGAGGTGACGTCCAGTGCCTGGGCACCCCAGACAATCAGCGGAACCGGCAGGCCCACCAGCAGCAGGTACAGCGGCAGGCCCCAGCTGGCCTTGGCCAGCGCCCGGGGTGACGGGTTTTCGCTGAAGGTCATGTGGTACATGTGTGGCAGCACAAGGGCGGCGGCGAAGGACATCAGCAGCAGGGCGCGCCAACTGCCGTCGTTGATCGCCATGGTCATGGCTGCTTCCGGGTGGGAATTCTGCGCCAGCCAGTCGTCCAGCCCGCGGGTGCCATCGAAGACACCGAACAGGATGACGCCGCCAAGCACCAGCAGGGCGATGACCTTCACCAGCGAGTCGAAGGCAATGGCCAGTACCAGGCCCTGATGGTTGCCGGAACTCTGATGCCGTCGTGCCCCGAACAACATGGTGAACAACACCACGATCAGGGCAAACATCACGCTGATGGCTTCCGGTGAGGTGGCCGGCGCCAGCAGGCTGGCAGATACGGTAACCGCCTGTATCTGCATGCTCAGCAAGGACAGGATAGCGGCGGCGGAACAGAGGGTTACCAGGGTGCCCGCCCACTGGCTGCGATACCGGTAGGCGAACAGGTCGGCCAGGGATGTGAGCTGGTAGGCCCGGGCAATTCTCAGAATGGGGTTAAGCAGCACCGGTGCTAGCAAAAACGCACCACTGATGCCCAGGTAATAGGCCAGGAAGCCGTAGCCGGACTCCGCTGCCATGCCAATGGCGCCATACACGGCCCAGATGCCGGCATAGACCCCGAGGCTGAGGGTATACACCAGGGGGTGACGCACCCAGCGGCGCATCATTGTGCCCTGTTCGGTGCCCCAGGCAATACCGAACAGCAGGACAAGGTAAAGAAGGCTGGCCAGTAACAGGCCGGTGGCACTAAAACTCATTGGGATCCCGTCGCCATTCCAGCCAGACGCCGATGGCTATCAGCCCGCCCCAGATCACATAGGGGCTGTACCAGACGTTATCCGGCGACGTCCACCAATCAAGGATGTTCGGGGAAAAAATATAGATGGCCAGTACCAGCAGAAAAACCAGACGGTAAATGTACATCGGCTCAGTGGTCCGAACGGGTGTGTGTACCGGGGGTTATACCACGGGCCTGCCGGGATGTCAGGGGAATAGCCTGTCTCTGCCAGTTTGCCCGGCCCCAGTCCAGTATCTCGTCTACACCGCGAGCGGCCAGTTCCGGTGGCGGATTTTGTCCCAGCGCCTGCAGTGCCTGTACCAGGTTCTCTGCCGGGCGGGTATCGTCCAGCGCCGGGGCATGGGTCTGTTTGCTCAGTTTCTGGCCCTGGTCGTTCAGGATCACCGGAATATGCAGCCAGTGGGGCGGCTGTGTGCCCAGCGCCCGGTAGATCTGTTGCTGCTGGGCGGTCATGTCCAGCAGGTCTGAGCCACGAACAATGTGGGTGATGCCCTGGTCGATGTCGTCCACCACCACCGCCAGCTGGTAGGCGTAGAAGCCTTCCTTGCGCAGGATGACCGGGTCGTCGATTTCGGCATGTACCTGCTGTTGCTGCGGGCCCAGCAGCTGGTCATGCCAGTGGCTGGTTTCGTCATGCAGGGCAAAGCGGATGGCGAAAGGCTCGTTGCCAACGCCGGCAGTGCCGTTGCGACAGTGGTTCGGGTGCCGGCCACCATGGGCTTGCAGTTGTTTGCGGGAACAGCGGCAGCGATAAGCCTTGCCGGATTCCAGCAGCTGGCTGATGGCGTCCTGATAGGCGTCATGGCGCTTTGACTGAAAGCGTACCGGTTCGTCCGGGAACAGGCCGTGGCAGTCCAGGGAATGGAGGATTTGTCCGGTGGCTTCGGGTGGTTCCCGCAGAGGATCCAGGTCTTCGATTCGTACCAGCCAGTCACCGCCAGCGGTTCGGGCTTCCAGCCAGCTGGCCAGGGCCGTAACCAGTGAGCCGAAGTGCAGGGGGCCGGTTGGGGAAGGCGCAAAGCGCCCGCGGTAGCGGGGTTGCTTCATAGGGAGTCATCTGGCCGGCAGCGGGTGCTGCCGGCCATTGAGGCGTGATCAGATGCCAGTCTGGCGCTCGCGGATTTCTGCCAGGGTTTTGCAGTCGATGCAGAGCGCGGCGGTCGGGCGGGCCTCCAGCCGGCGAATACCGATTTCCACGCCGCACTGGTCGCAAAAACCGTAGTCGTCTTTGTCGATGCGGTCGATGGTCTGGTCAATCTTCTTGATCAGTTTACGCTCACGGTCCCGTGTGCGCAGTTCCAGGCTGAACTCTTCTTCCTGGGTTGCGCGATCGCTGGGATCCGCGTAGTTTGCGGCGTCTTCCTGCATATGGTGCATGGTGCGGTCCACTTCTTCCATCAGCTCCTGTTTCCATTGCAGGAGCAGATCTTTGAAGTGCTGCAGCATGTCAGCACTCATATACTCTTCACCCTTCTTCATTTCATAAGGGGTGAAGTTGGTAAAACGTTCGCGTGGTTGTTCTGCAGTGTTTGCCATTGAACCCGGCCTCTTGTTTGTACTTCACAAGAACGCTTTGCTTCCGCCGCGCCAGCGTGGCTGCGCGGTTTAACCCTGGATAAAGCATTCGTCCTGAATCGGGAGTTTGCGGAAAATAGCAGATAAGTTACGGGGGTGCCAGCCCTGTAACGCCGACTTTATGGGGAGATCACGTGAAGTTTCCTGAACCTTTGGTGGAAGGGCGCCTGATCCGGCGCTACAAACGCTTTCTGGCGGATGTCCGCCTGCCCGGTGGCGAGGAGGTAGCCGCTCACTGCCCCAACACCGGTTCCATGCTGGGGTGCCAGCCGGAGAACGCCAGGGTGTGGCTCAGCCGCAGCGACAACCCCAGGCGCAAGCTGCAATACACCTGGGAGTTGGTGGAAACCTCACCCGGGGTGCTGGCCTGTGTGAATACGGCGCGGCCCAATGCCCAGGCCCGGCATGCCATTGAAAGCGGCGTGGTAGAGGAGTTGGCCGGGTACAGTACCGTCCGTAGCGAAGTGCGGTACGGTGAGGAAAAAAGCCGGATTGACCTGCTGCTCTCCGGCCACGCCAGTGAGCCGGATGCCTGGGTGGAGGTCAAGAATGTCACCCTGGCCGAAGGCGGGCGGGGCTATTTTCCGGATGCGGTCACCGAGCGGGGCCAGAAGCACTTGCGTGAGTTGATGGCGCAGGTGGCAAAGGGCGACCGTGGGGTGCTGTTCTTCCTGGTGAACCACACCGGTATCGAAGAAGTACGCCCGGCAGACCACATCGACGCCCGTTATGGCCAGTTACTGCGCCAGGCTTGTGAAGCGGGGGTGGAAGTGGTGGCTTATCGGTCAGCCCTGGCCGGTGACGATGGTAACCCCACCGGCCGGCTGGACCTGACAGAAGCGGTACCGGTCAACCTGGAGCCCTGACCGGTACCCTGAGGGCTTACTGGGCCGGAGCCAGGCCCAGGTGCTGGCGGATGCGGTCTGCCACTGCCTCGGCCACATGCTCCTGCTCGGTGTGCAGGTGCACGGTGTGGGTTTTCTCTTCCGTGGTCAGGGGTTCGAACCAGCTTTGCTGGGCATCCAGTAGCTCTTCGGTAGCCTCGGAAGCATCCCCTTTGCGTTTGCGCACCCATTCCCGGCGCAGTTGTTCCGGTGCTTCGCAGTGCAGCAGGGCAAAGGGCACGCCCCGGTTCTCCGCAACACTGGCAAACAGGTTGCGTTCATGTTCCTTCAGGCAGGCGGCATCCACGATCACCGAGGCGCCGGAGGCCAGCAGGTCACCGGCCAGGTTCGCCAGGTGCTGATAGGTTTGCTCTGTCACTTCCGGGCTGTACAGGTCTTCACCCAGGCCTGACTTGCTGCTGTCCAGCGGCCCCAGGCCATGCAAGCGCTTGCGCTCGACATCCGAACGCAGCCGAATCAGCCCCAACTCGCCGGCCATGGCGGCACTTACACAGGTCTTGCCGCTGGCAGAAAGCCCGGTGGTGGCCAGCAGGTAATGGTTGGGAATGGCGCCGTAGTTTTCCGCCAGCTGGGCGTAGCCGCGATAGCGCTGCATCAGTTCTTCCCGCTCCTGATCGTTCAGGCTCGGGTTGCCCATGGTGAGCAGGGCAATCTTGGCCCGCACCATGGCGCGGTAGGCTTTGTACAGGGGCAGCAGTGCCAGCCCTTCGAAGTCGCCGCGGTATTCCAGGTAGGTGTTCAGAACCAGGTTGGCCAGCGCCGGCTCGTTCCGGGATTCCAGGTCCATCAGCAGGAAGGCCAGGTCGTTAATCACATCAATCCAGCGGAACGGCTCGTTGAATTCGATGCAGTCAAACACCGTTACCTTGTCGTTGAATACGGTGATATTGGCCAGGTGCAGGTCGCCATGGCACTCCCGCACAAGGCCGTTGCCCCGGCGGCTGGCGATCAGCTCGCGGTGGCGTTCAAAGGTGGTGCGGGTCCAGTCTTCCAGGGCGTCCAGCTGGGTCAGCAGGGCCTTGTCGGTCAGCAGGGGGCGGACCTGGTCGAAGTTTTCCTGCATGGCGGCGTAGACGGCTTCCGGTGTGCCCAGGGGCTTGTCATCGGTAATGGGGGGCAGGCTGTCGTGAAACTGTGCAGCCTGCCTTGCCACGCTGGCCAGCAGTTCTGCCGTCAGCTCGCCCCGTTCCTGGCGACGATCGAACAGCTCGTCCTGGTTGAACTGGCGCATGCGGATGGCGTATTCGAAGGGCTCGCCTGCACCGTCGATTTGCGGTTGCTCCGGGCTGCCGGTGATGGGCAGTACATCCAGGTAAAGCTCCGAGGCCAGCCGGCGGTTAAGCCGAAGCTCCTCTTCGCAGAAGTGTTTGCGGCGTTCAAGGGTAGAGAAGTTGAGGAAGCCGAAATCCATGGGCTTCTTGATCTTGTAGGCGTAGTCGCCGGTCAGCAGAACCTGGGAAATATGGGTTTCGATAACCCGGAAATCCTTCACCGGGTGGTCGTACAATTCCGGGTTCTGCAGTGCCTTCACCAGTGTATCCGGGGCGTTCTCGCTCACATTGTTCTCCTGGGTTCCCTGAACTCGTTGATTTTTCTTGGCCTATCATAGCGGGCAGATTACAGAAATAACACATTACAGGCCTGCCGGTCGCCCATGTGGCTTCGTTATAATCGCGGCATGAGTAAATCATCTTCTTCCCGTAAAAAATCTCCCAAATCCCGCTCCGGAAACCAGAAATCCGGCTTCTGGCGTTTCATGTTCCGGGCCGGTGCCCTGGGGCTGGTGTTGCTGGCCGGCTGGATGGTGTACCTGGATGCGGTGGTCACCTCCCGTTTCGAAGGCCGGCGCTTTGAGGTGCCATCCCGGGTGTATGCCCGGCCACTGGAACTGTATGACGGCGCCAGCGTAAGCGCAGGGAGCCTGGTGCGTGAACTGGAGCTGTCCGGTTATCGGCCGGGTGATGGCGTGCGGGCCGGCACTTATCAGCGTAATGGTGGCCGTTTTGTCATCAGTACCCGTGGTTTCCTGTTCCCGGACGGTGAAGAATCCCGGCGCCGGTTATCGCTGGTGGTGAGTGGCGACCGGGTCAGCTCGTTCTCAGTACTGGCGGGGCCATCGGCTGCGATTGTGCGGCTGGAACCGGCCCGCATTGGGGGTATCTACCCGGTCCATCGGGAAGACCGGGTACTGGTGCAACTGGAAGAGGTTCCGGAATTGCTGCCGCTGGGCCTGATGGCGGTGGAAGACCGCCGTTTCTACGATCACTTTGGCGTTGCGCCGCTGTCCATTGCCCGGGCCATGCTGGCCAATATCAAGGCGGGCGGGATTGTTCAGGGCGGCAGTACCCTGACCCAGCAGCTGGTGAAAAACTTCTTCCTGAGCCGGGAGCAGACACTGGTTCGTAAAGGCAACGAAGCCCTGATGTCGATTTTGCTGGAGCTGCATTACGACAAAGACGACATCCTGGAAACCTATCTGAACGAAGTGTATCTGGGGCAGGCGGGCACCCGCAGCATTCATGGCTTCGGCCTGGCCAGCCAGTTCTATTTTGGTGAAAGCCTGAAAGACCTGGCCCCGCACCAGCTGGCACTGTTGATTGGTATGGTAAAAGGCCCCAGCTATTACAATCCCCGCCGACACCCGGAACGGGCCACGTCGCGCCGGAACCTGGTGCTGGATGAAATGGCCGAGGCCGGGCTGCTGGCCGAACCGGAGCTGGCGAAGCAGAAATCACGTCCGCTGGGTGTGAGCGCAAAGCCTTCGTTTACCGAGAACCGTTACCCTGCCTACATCGACCTGGTGCACCGGCACCTGGCCCGGGATTACCAGCAGGAAGACCTGCAGAGTGAGGGGCTGCGTATTTTCACTACACTTGACCCTGCGGTGCAGCATGCTTCGGAAACAGCGGTCAGCAAAACCCTGCCGAAACTGGCCAATGCGGATGAACTGGAAGCCGCACTGGTGGTCACCGCAAAGGATACCGGCGAGGTACTGGCACTGGTGGGTGGTAAGGATCCGCAATTTGCCGGCTTTAACCGGGCGGTGGATGCCCACCGGCCGATGGGTTCTCTGATCAAGCCGTTTGTTTACCTGACCGCCCTGGAACAGCCGGATCGCTACACGCTGATCACGCCGGTGAAAGACCAGGCGTTCACCCTGGAATTCGATGACGGCCGGCTCTGGCAGCCGAAAAACTTTGATAAGGAAGAGCGCGGCGAAGTGCCTTTGCACCTGGCCCTGTCCAAATCCTATAACCTGCCTGCGGTGCGGGTGGGGCTGGATATCGGCATTCCGAATGTTCAGCAAACACTCCGGGATTTCGGGGTAACCACGCCGATATCCGATTACCCGTCGATGTTGCTGGGTTCTGTGTCCCTGGCTCCGGTGGATGTGGCCCAGCTGTATCAGGGCCTGGCCACCGGCGGTTTCAACACCCCCCTGCGGACCATCCGGGAAGTGACCGATGCCGACAACGAGCCGTTGTCCCGCTACAACCTGAAAGTAGACCAGGTGGCAGACCCGGCCGCCGTGCACCTGGTGCAGTACGCCATGCAGGAAACCATGCAGGAAGGCACCGGCCGCTCCGCCTACTATACCTTGCCTGACCAGCTCACCCTGGCCGGTAAGACCGGCACCACCGATGATGGCCGGGATGCCTGGTTTGCCGGCTTCAGCGGCGACTTGCTGGCGGTGGCCTGGGTGGGCCGTGACGACAACGGGCCAACGGTGCTGACCGGCGCCTCTGGCGCCCTGCCGGTGTGGTCATCCATGATGTCGCAGATTCCGCAGCACGGGTTTTCACCGGTAATGCCGGACGGCGTGCAGTATCATTGGGTAGATGCCGAGGCCCAGGCCCTGACCGGTGAGGGCTGTGCCAATGCGCGGCTGGTGCCATTTATCACCGGCAGCGAGCCGGTAATGAGCACAGATTGCAACGGCAATATCGGCCGGCAAATTCGCAGTTGGTTTGAAGGATTGTTCCAATGATAAAAGTAACCAGTATCCGTTTCGCACCGCTTGCCCTGGCGCTGGCCCTGGCGGGTTGTGCCAGCGGCCCCGGTGGTGGCTCCATTTATGTGCCGATGGGCGGCGGCGAACCCTCCCGGGCACCCGAGCCGCCGAGAACTGCGGAGCCTGAGCAGAATTCTGAACAGGAGCCGGAGCCTCGCGTCTGGCGCAAAAGCGAAGAGCCCGCCGTGAGTGAGCCGGAACAGCCATCCCGTGCACCCAGTTACCGGGAATCCGGTGATGCCCTGCCTGCAGCAGCGGTCACCCTGATTCGGGACGCCGACCAGCGTTTGCAGCAAGGGGATTCTGCCGGAGCAATCTCCAGTCTGGAGCGGGCACAGCGAATTGCGCCGCGTTCGGCAGAGGTCTATTTCAAGCTGGCAGAAGCCTATGTGGCCGGTGACAACCTGGGAGCGGCGGAGCAGTTCACCCTGAAAGGGCTGTCTCTGGCGGGCAATAACTCAAGCCAGCAGCGTTCAGGCTGGCTGTTGCTGGCGGATATCCGTCGGGCGAGGGGAAATGTTGCGGGGGCCAGCCAGGCCGAGGATCGGGCCCGGGCGTTGTAAAACTGAACGGGGCTGCAAATTGGCAGCCCCGTAATGGTTTAGAAGTTTACAGGGGTTGGTTTTTCAGCCGTTACGGGAGCGTTTTGGCCGTTGGTGAAGTTCAGCTCATCATCATCTTCAACCAGATCGCTGTCGCAGGTGTAGCTGACGGTGTATGAGCCTTCGGGGATAAAGCTTGCCTGATAGCGGTATTCGTCATTACCTTCAACAGGCACAACAACCAGTGGTTCGTTATCGCTGCCAATGTCGTCCGGCAAAAGATCCGGGCCTGAGTGTACATACACATTGCCCAGAAAGCCTTCTGTGGTGCTTACGCCGCCACAGTACTCGGTGATCAGCTCCGGAGCGACTGTACCGGTAATGGTCCCAACCTGGGCGTTATCAACCAGGCGAAGTACTGGCTTCAGCTTGTAACTGTTGGGGTCGTTCTGGGGGTTAACGATCGACTTCCTGACGTCAAAATCAATGGTGATTGCCACTTCGCCGCCAGCAGGCACAGTGAATCCACTGGCCCGAATGCCTCGGGCTGAGGGAGTGGTCAGCGGGTATTCCCCACCGTCGATCACGATGTTGTTGTTCTCGCCGATTTCCAGTCTTACCCACTGGTACTCGCCGGCATCCAGCTCTTCCCGGTCCAGAAGTGCCTTTACCTGACCATTCTGGTAATCAAGCAGGTTGACCGGCTCCGGAATCTCCAGCTCGTATCTCACCGGAGAACCATCCTGGTGCTTGAGTACAAGAGCTGTGACTTCGATGTTTACGGCCTCGGCATGGTCTACAGGCGCATCCGTCAGCCCTACCGAAACTGTACCTGTTTGTCTGGTACTGCCTCCGTCGCCGCCACTGCCACCGCAGGCAGCCAGGGCGCCGGCGAGGGCGGAAACTGCGAATACCTTGGTTGAATTCTTCATAAATCCTCCGGTTTGTATTCTTTCCGTTGTAAGTCCGGCGTTGTGGTCGCCAGTACTGATCTCACGAAGCCGTTGCGGGTGGGGTTCCGTCACTTTGATTAACATTTGCACATGTTTTGGCCATAATGCGTGGCAAGTGCATGGCGGGCGCAGCTGTTATAGACTGCGCGCTTCCCGAAACCGCAACCAGGCAGTCGTTTTTTGGCAATCCTTCCGTTTCGCCCCTCAGCCCAGAAGCGTTTTCAGCGTATGGTGCAGCCGCACCTGCAAGCTATGCGCAGCTTCGCCTGGCGACTGACCGGCAACAGCCAGGATGCCGAAGACCTTGTGCAGGATGTGGTGGTCAAACTTTACCCCCGGCTTGATGAACTCGAATCCGTAGACCAGCTGCGCCCGTGGCTGAACCGGGTTCTGTACCGGCAGTTTATTGATGGCCTGCGCAAGAAGAGTCGCCAGGCGGATCAGCCGGTGAGTGACCTGATGGATGCCGACAGCCAGTCAGACTGGCTGGATTCACTGGAAGCGGACGACCATTCACCGGAACTGGCCCTGGGGCAAGCGATGACCGCCGGTATCGAACAATTCCGCGAAGGCAATTACCCCCTGGCCCGGGAGCACTTTGAGCGCTCGCTGGCGCTGGGTGCTGACACGCCCGCACTCCGCTACAACCTGGGCGTGGTCTGCTACAAAACCGGCGACTATGCCGCGGCCCGTCATCATTTTTCGACGTTACTCAATGGCGACAGCCAGGCCCTGGCCCGTTATAACCTCGGATTGGTGGCGCTGGCTAAGGGCCGGCCCGGACAGGCCCGCGACTGGTTTGGCCAGGCGGCAGCCGATGACGCACCGGATAAAGTGCGGCAGCTTGCGGAGCGCCAGCTTGCGGACCTGTCAGTTCAGGACAACGCTTCCCGGCAGCAGTCCACGTTGGCCCGACAGGGCTATCTCTCTGCGGGTCTGGGCTACGACAGCAACATGGCCGGGGTGCCCGAGGATTTACCCAGTAATCGCGGCAGCGCCTTTGCCGAGCTGGTGGCGGCTGGCAGCCTTGGCTACCAGGCCACGGAGCGTTGGCGACTGGTTTGGGATGGTGTGCTCTATGGCCAGGACTATCACCACGACAGCGACTATGACACCTCGGTACTGCAGGCTCGGATAACCGCTTTGCAGGTGGTCGATGTCTGGGAACTGGGAATACGTGGGGGCGGCACCAGGGCCTGGCTTGGCGGCGATGAACTGGAAACCCGGGCCGGCCTGGCGTTACTGGCCCGCACCGATGCCTGTGCTGGGGCGGCTCTGTTGCACGGTTGTTCCTTTGAGCTGGCGGCAGAGCAGGTAAACGGCGGCCCCGGATACAGCGCCTACGATGGCCAGTGGTATCTGTTTGAAGCCCGGGCGGACCGGACCCTTGCAGGCTGGTTGCTTGAGGGTTTCTACCGCTGGGAGTCCAACAACCGGGACAATTTCAGCCAGGAAGGCTATGTGGTGAGTGTCTCGCCCCGCCACCATGAAATCGGTATCGAGGCGATATACCCGTTACACCCGGATGTGCTGGTAGGCGCAGAGAGCGCGCTGCGGCACAGCCGCTATGATTCACCACACCAGTGGCTGGAACAGGATGTGTTGGTGGAGCGCAGGCGGAAGGACACCCGTCTGGAGTTGGGGCTGATGGCGGAATACTGGCTGAACCGGCAGTGGCTGGTGCGCAACCAGTGGCTGTATCGCAACCAGGACAGTGGAATTGACCGGTATGACTACGACAGGCATACGCTGACGGTCTCGCTGGAAGGGATATTCTGAAAGCAACAGGTTGCCCCGGCCCGATGATGACCCGGGCCGGGACTGCTTGCTTACCCGTTACAGGGTAGCCATCACCTTGCGCGCAGCGGCGATGGTGAACTCGATGTCTTCTTCAGACAACGCGGCACACACAAAGCCTGCCTCAAACGCAGATGGCGCCAGATACACGCCTTCGGCCAGCATGCCCTGGAAGAACTTCTTGAACCGCTCTACATCGCATTCCATGACCTGGTCAAAGCGGGTAACGGAGTCTTCTTTGGTGAAGAAGAAGCCGAACATGGCGCCGGCGGATTGCACGGTCAGCGGAATGCCTGCTTCGTCTGCTGCAGCTTTGAAGCCGTCCCGCACCTTATTGGTCTTCTCGATCAGTTTGTCGTGGAAGCCGGGCTCGGAAATGGCGTTCAGGGTGGTCAGGCCGGCGGTCATGGCCAGCGGGTTACCACTCAGGGTGCCTGCCTGGTACACCGGGCCCAGCGGAGAGATGTGCTCCATGATTTCCCGCTTGCCGCCGAAGGCGCCGACTGGCAGGCCGCCACCGATCACTTTGCCCAGTGCGGTCAGGTCCGGGGTGATGCCGTAGTAACCCTGGGCGCCGCCGAGGGAGACCCGGAAACCGGTCATCACTTCGTCGAAAATCAGCACGGTGCCGTGCTCGTCACACACTTCCCGCAAACCTTCCAGGAAGCCCGGAACCGGCGGGATACAGTTCATGTTGCCGGCCACCGGCTCCACGATGATCGCGGCAACCTGGTCGCCGATCTCTTTGAACGTTTCCCTTACGCTGTCGATGTCGTTGTAGGTAAGGGTAATGGTGTGCTCGGCCAGGCTGGCCGGGATGCCCGGGGAGTTGGGCACGCCCAGGGTCAGGGCGCCGGAACCGGCTTTCACCAGCAGCGAGTCCACGTGCCCGTGGTAGCAGCCTTCAAACTTCACAATTTTGTCGCGGCCGGTGTAGCCACGGGCCAGGCGGATGGCGCTCATGGTGGCCTCGGTGCCGGAGTTGACCATGCGCACCAGCTCAATGGACGGCACCAGTTCGCACACCTTCTTGGCCATCTCGGTTTCGATGGCGGTAGGCGCGCCGTAGCCAACGCCAAGGTCGACCTGGGCGTGCAGTGCCGCTTTGATGCGCGGGTCGGAATGGCCCAGGATCATCGGGCCCCAGGAGCCGATGTAATCGATGTAGCGCTTGCCGTCTTCATCATACAGGTAGGCGCCTTCGGCATGGTTGAAAAACACCGGGGTGCCGCCCACGCCACGGAAGGCCCGCACCGGAGAGTTAACGCCGCCGGGGATGTATTTCTGGGCCTGTTCAAACAGATCTTCAGAATGGGTCACAGTGAGCTCCTGTCAGTCGGAATGTGTGTAAAGCGGATGGTGCCGGGCAAACAGCTGGCAGAATTGCTTTGCCCGGGTTTCAATCTCGGTTGGGGTGCCGCCGAACAGACCGCCGACCACGGCCAGTAGGTCTGCGCCGGCCAGAATCAGCGGCGCGGCGTTATCGGCGGTTATGCCGCCAATGGCGGTAATCGGCAAGGCCAGTGTTTTCGCTTCGGTCAACACGGTTGCATCGGCCGCCGGCGCCCCGGGCTTGGTGCCGGAGTTGTAGAAGCGGCCAAAGGCCAGGTAATCGGCGCCGGCGGATTTTGCTGCCCGGGCCAGGTCGAGGCGATGGTGGCAGGTGATGCCGATAATCGCCTCCGGGCCCAGCAGGCGGCGGGCTTCGTCCGGAGCGCCATCGTCCTGGCCCATATGAACGCCTGCCGCGCCAACCCGGTGTGCCAGCTGCGGGTCGTCGTTGATCAACAGGGGTACGCCGGCGTTGCGGCACAGGCTGTTGAGGTCTGTAGCCTGGCGCAGCCGTTCTGCAGACGAGGATCCCTTGTCCCGGTATTGCACCAGCACGGCACCACCGCGCAGCGCGGCTTCAACGGAATCCAGCAGGGTTTCCGGGGGCGTCAGCCGGTTGTCGGTGATGGCATACAGCCCCGGTTGCAGCTTCTGGCTCAGCGTTCCCACAGGATGCCCCGATCCGGAATTCGCTGGCCCTGGCCCACGCTGAGGGCGTGCAGCAGGGTGCGGTGTACATAGTTCTGGGCCTGGGAGATGGACGCCCGGGCCGATAAACCACTGGCCATCCCGGTGGCTATCGCGGCAGCCAGGGTGCAACCTGTCCCGTGGTATTCGTTACTGCCAACCCGCTCGACTTCCCAGTGCATGGGTTCCGGGGAGTGGTTGTACAGGGTGTTGGTAATGTGAATGCCGGTGCCGTGGCCGCCAGTTGCCAGTACGGAACGGCAGCCGGCTTGCAGCAGGTTCAAGGCGGCCTGGTCGGCATCATCGCTGCCGCCGAGTTGTGTCAGCTCCTCGCCGTTCGGGGTGATCATTTCCGCGCGAGGGAACAGTTTGTCCTTCATGGCCTGGACCAGCTCGTCATCGGCCAGATCGCCACCACCGGCGGCCTTGATGACCGGATCGACAATCAGGGGCAGTTCGTCATCCTGGCTGTCCAGGAAGTCCTTCAGCACACCGACAATGGCGGCGTTGCCCAGGGCACCGGTTTTTACCGCGTGGATGGTGATGTCCTTGTCCAGGCACTGCAATTGCTGGCGGATCAGCCGGGCGTCAACGGCTTCGGCGCCATACACGTTGTGGGTATCTTGTACCGTCAGGCAGGTAACAACCGGTAACGGGTGGCCGCCCAGTGAGGTAATGGCCTGGATGTCAGCCTGGATGCCGGCACCGCCGGAAGGGTCCAGGCCAGACAGTACAAGAACGTGGGGGCGGGTGTAATTGTTAATGCTGTGCCTCCTCAGAAAGGTTTAACAACGGCCAGGATCACCACGGCCAGCAGGATAAATACCGGGATTTCGTTGAACCAGCGGTAGAACACATGGCTGCGGTGGTTTTTGTCATCACGGAACACCTTCACCAGGTGGCCGCAATAGAAGTGGTAGACAATCAGCAGGGTCACCAGTAACAGCTTTACGTGCAACCAGCCCTGGCTGAAATAACCGGATACGTTATAGCTGAGCAGCCATACACCAAAGATCACCGTGGCAATCATCGAGGGCGTGGTAATGCCGCGGTACAGCTTGCGCTCCATGATCTTGAAGCGTTCCTGCCCCGGTTTGTCTTCGGAAGCCGCGTGATACACAAACAGCCTGGGCAAGTAGAAGATGCCGGCAAACCAGCACACCAGGGAAATTATGTGGAAGGCTTTAACCCACAGCATTTGTCAGCTCCGTCGGTATTGGTAATAACTTTCGATATCGGATTGAAGTACCACACCATAAACCCGCTGGATCATCGGAGCCACATGGCGTTGTACGTATAGCGCTTCGGCCCGGGAACTGTCGAACTCGTGCAGCGCCTCTTCCAGCGTGGCCTGGTACTGGACCGGGGCAACGTCCCGGCGGTTGGCCGGGATCTCCATAAGGTCCACGGTTTCTGGCAGCTCTGTGCCTTCTTCGTCGGCCTGCTTCGTGGTGTCTTCCAGGTACCGGGCCAGGTCAACGGCAGGCAACAGGGCCGTGGGGCCATGACTGCCATCCACCAGCAACCACTTGGGTTCGGATTTCAGGGCTTTCTTCGCCTCTTCGACGGTAAGCTCCCGCTCTGTCCGCAAGATGCTCCGGTCCATAATGGCGCCAACAGACACCCTGCGAAGGGCCTGGATAACCGGGGAGTTCTGGTAACTGAGGCCCTGGTTTTTAAGGATGGTAAGAAACAGGGATTTCTTTCCGAACGCTTCACTGGTTACCAGGCTGGCGGTGGTAATCGCCAGCATGCCGGGCAGGATAATATTCGGGTTACGGGTAAGTTCCATCAGCGCCATCAAGGCCGCCAGCGGAGCCTGCAGCACGGCGCCCATCATGGCGCCCATTCCCAGCATGGCGTAGAAACCCACAGATGATGCCTGCTCCGGAAAAATCTGGGCCCCGATCAGCCCCATGGCACCGCCGAGGGTGGCGCCCATAAACACCGTGGGGCCGATCACCCCGCTGGGCATGCCCAGGCCGATGGAAATGCCGGTAATGATCAGCTTGGCGGCACCCACTCCGAGCAGCAGCCAGAACGCCAGTTCGCCGTGAATGGTCTGGCTGACCGTGTCGTAGCCGATGCCCATGGTTTCCGGGATGAATACAGCAAAAGGCACCATCAGCAGGCCGGCCATGGCAATGCGTAACAGCACCGGCCGGTGATGGAAGCGCCCCATGCTGTCCACCAGCTGGATAAACGCTGCTGCAGCAATGCCGATAATCACCGCAATGGCGATAATCCAGGGAATTTCCAGCATCGAGTTCATGGTCAGGGCAGGCACGCTGAACGCCGGTTCGGAACCGTACACCACCTGGGTGACAATGGCGGCGCTCACCGCGGCCAGGATGATGGGGGTAAATCCGGCAATGGTGTATTCCATCATCACCACTTCCATGGCGAAGATAACGCCGGAAATGGGCGTGTTGAACGAGGCGGAAATGGCCGCTGCACAGCCACAGGCCACCAGGGTGCGAATGCTGTTGTTGGGCAGGCGCATCCACTGGCCGAGCAGGCTGGAAAACGCAGCCCCCAGGTGCACCGCCGGGCCTTCCCGGCCGGCGGACTGGCCACTGACCACGGTCGCCACCCCGGCGACAAACTGCACCACGGCACTGCGGAATGAAATGTAGCCCTGGTGGTAATTCAGGCGCTCCATGATGTGCACAATCCCGACCTTGCGATCGTGGATGGCGAGCCGGTGCAGCAGCAGCCCGAGCCCCAGCGCGCCGGCCAGGGGCAGAAGGCCCCGGGTAAGGATATCCAGTTGCTCGAAGTTCTCGGAACCGGTCCCCGGCAGGAAGTGCTCCAGCGGCCATTCGATGGCGAGGCGGAACAGCAGGATGACCACACCGGTGACAATGCCGGATAACAGGCCCAGAACTGCCAGTTGGGGCAGGGCATCCACACCGGACAGTCTCCGTCGGAAAACGGGGATCAGGTGTTCGGTAATCTGTTGCCTGATACTTCGCATTGGCGCGGGATTCCGGTTTCTGACACGGCTTGGTCAATGGGTTTGGGCGGACATTGTAGCTCCGGGTCTGAAGGCTGCAATAAGTCCTTGGATTATCATGGTAGACTACAGGCAAATTCTGGCCAGAACACCTTGGAGGTTAGTGTGATAAAGACAGGCATTGTGGGTGGTACCGGATACACAGGTGTGGAACTGCTGAGAATCCTCGCAGTTCATCCGGAAGCGGAAGTTACCTGCATCACTTCCCGTTCAGAAGCCGGTATGCCGGTGGCTGATATGTACCCCAACCTGCGTGGTCACTATGACCTGGCTTTCTCCGAGCCGGACCCCGCGGTACTGGCGGAGTGCGACCTGGTCTTCTTCGCCACGCCCCACGGTGTAGCCATGCGCGCAGTGCCAGAGCTGATGAAAGCCGGCGTGCGGGTGGTGGATCTTTCGGCGGATTTCCGCCTGAAAGACCTGGATGTCTGGGCCGACTGGTACGGCATGCCTCATGAAAGCCCGGAGTGGGCAGAGAAAGCTGTTTACGGCCTGCCGGAAGTGGTTCGTGATGATATCCGCCAGGCGCAGCTGGTGGCTAATCCCGGTTGTTATCCGACAGCCGTGCAGCTTGGCTTCCTGCCATTGCTGGAGTCCGGGCTGGTGGATCCGTCCCGGTTGATTGCCGATGCCAAGTCCGGTGCCAGCGGTGCCGGCCGGCAGGGCAAGATCGGCATGTTGCATGGTGAAGTCGGGGAAAGCTTCAAGGCCTATGGTGCTTCCGGGCACCGTCACCTGCCGGAGATCCGCCAGGGCCTGAGCCAGGCCGCAGGAACCGGCGTGGGTGTTACCTTTGTACCCCACCTGGTGCCGATGATTCGCGGTATTGAAGCAACACTGTACGCCGAGTTGTCTGATGCCGCTGATTTCGATCGCCTGCAGGCGCTGTATGAAGAGCGGTACCGCAACGAGCCGTTCGTGGATGTCATGCCCTTCGGCAGCCACCCGGAAACCCGCAGTGTGCGCGGCGCCAATAGCTGCCGCATGGCCCTTCACCGCCAGGAACAGAGCAACATCGTGATCGTAACCTCGGTGATCGACAACCTGGTTAAAGGCGCTGCCGGGCAAGCGATCCAGAACATGAACATCATGTTTGGCCTGGATGAAACCCTGGGGCTGAAAGCACCTGCTCTGCTGCCCTGAGGCTGAGTTGTGAGCGATACACGCAAACCTTCCGAAGAATATGTTGTTATCCGCCACCGGCCGGGCCACCGCCTGCGCCGGACGGTGATTCTGCTCACCTTCACCGTGGTTGCTGCCGTGGCAGGCTACGTGGCCGGGTTGGCGCAGGGCGGCTTTCGGCTGTCTTCGGTCGAGACATCCAGCGAACAACTGGTGGAAGAAGTAGAGACGTTGCGGGGCCAATATCGTGAGGCCCGGCAGAACATGGTCAACCTGGAGCGGGGACGGGCGATTGACGAACACGCGCTCCGGGAAGCCCGGAACACTATGGTCAACCTGGAAACCCGGATTTCCGAACTGGAAGCGGACCTGACCTTTTACCGCAATATCATGGCACCCTCAGAAACGGCTGAGGGCCTGCAGGTAGACCGCTTTACCCTGCTGCCCGGGCGGGACAACCGGGCCTTCGATTTCAAGCTGGTGCTGACCCAGGTGGGAGATAACAAAAGCTACATTTCCGGGGTTGTGGCGGTGAATGTTATCGGTAACCTTGACGGCGAAAAAGAAGTGATCGCGCTGCGGGACCTGTCCGATGAAATCGAAGACCTCGGCGTGGCGTTCCGGTTCCGGTATTTTCAGGATGTGGAAGGTAGCCTGATGCTTCCTGAAAACTTTGAACCCCTTGAAATCCAGGTAGTGGCTCAGGCTGAAGGGCGCAAGGCGTCACAGGCTGAACGCACCTTCGACTGGCAACAGATAGCGGAGTACTGAATAGATGATGGGCAAGAAGAAACAGAAACCGCGCCGCGCGACCGGGCAGTTCGATACCCTGATTTCGTCCCGGACCACCATCGAAGGTGATGTGCACTTTTCCGGTGGCCTGCATGTGGACGGCAAGATTCGCGGCCGGGTCATTGCCGAGGAAGGCAGCGACGCGGTAGTCCGGGTATCGGAAGTTGGCGAGATTACCGGCGATGTGATTGCCCCGCACATCATCATCAATGGCGAGGTGAACGGCGACGTGCGTTCCTCTGCCCACCTTGAGCTGGCCGAAAAAGCGTCGATTACCGGTAATGTCTATTACAAGCTGGTCGAAATGGCCATGGGGGCTTCGGTAAACGGTAACCTGGTTCGGGAAACGGAAAACAGTGGCCTGCTGACCCATGACGGCGCAAAGGCCGAAGCCGATGAGGGTAAATCCGAATAGTTGATTGTTTTAGTCAGGAATACCATAATCGTCAGTCAGTCATACGTTGCCGGAGGCAGATCTTGAGTGTAGTCCAACAAATGGCCACCCCGTTGTTCTTCAGTGACAACGCCGTTGCCAAAGTGCGTGAGCTGATCGAGGAAGAAGAGAATCCTGGTCTCAAGCTGCGCGTGTTTGTTACGGGCGGTGGTTGCTCCGGATTCCAGTATGGTTTCTCGTTTGATGAGAACCAGGAAGACGACGATACGGTGATCGAGCGGGACGGCGTGAAACTGCTGGTGGACTCCATGAGCTACCAGTACCTGGTTGGCGCAACCATCGATTACCAGGAAGGGCTCCAGGGCTCTCAGTTCGTGGTACAAAACCCGAACGCCAGTTCCACCTGCGGTTGTGGTAGTTCCTTCTCTATCTGAGCATTCAGGCCGGGTAAATCGCGCCCAGAATTCTTTCCCCTGAAGCGCCTGTTACCTCAGGCAGATTTCCCGGCAGGCCGGCTATGGTTTGCCAGGCCAGCCAGGCAAACGCTACCGGTTCCACCCATTGCGGATCCAGCCCCAGCTCTGCCGTTGTGGCCAGGTGTACCGACCCCAAACCCAGTCTCAACTCATTCATCAATACCGGATTGAAGGTGCCGCCGCCGCAGGCGAACACGGCCATATCGGCATTCTCCTGGGGCAGTTGCTGGAGGATGGTGGTTGTGGTCAGTTGTAGCAGGGTTCTTTGCACGTCTTCCGGTGGCAAATCCGGAAAACGCTGAAGGTGGGTGTGAATCCAGTCCAGGTTGAAGCGTTCCTTGCCGGTGCTCTTGGGCGGAGCCTTGCTGAAATAGGCATCTGATAACAGGCTGGCCAGAAGATCCGGGTTAGTGGCACCTTCATGGGCCCAGTGTCCGTTCTCATCATAGTGGCGGCCGGTCTGGTCCAGACACCAGGCATCGAGCAGTGCGTTCGCCGGCCCGGTATCAAAACCGATCACCGGTTTGCGTTGCCCGGCAGGGAGCCAGGTGATGTTCGCAATGCCCCCAAGATTCAAAATGCAGCGATCCTGCTGCGCCGAACCGAACAGCCAGCGATGAAAGGCCGGAACCAGGGGGGCACCCTGGCCATGGGCAGCCATGTCCCGCGAACGGAAATCGGCAACGGTGGTTACGCCGGTGGCCTCGGCAATCCAGGCGGCATTGCCAATCTGCATGGAGAAAGGCGCGGCGCCGGACGGTTGATGGCGGATAGTCTGCCCGTGGCTGCCGATGGCGCGGATCTCTTGCGGGGTGACTCCGGACTGGTGGATAAGGTCGCTGGCGGCCTTGGCAAAGTGCTGGCCGGTGAGGGTGTCCAGTTCGCCAATTTCATCCGGGTCGGCCTGATTGCGCACCGCCTGCAGCAGGCGGTGGCGAAGCTGCTCAGGATAGGGCAGGGAGAGCGTGCTGTGGATGTTCGCGCCGGGCTCGCCGAAGGACACCAGCACAGCATCGACTGAGTCCATGCTGGTGCCTGACATCAGGCCGAGCCAGAATGTCATGATCAGTTATCCGAAGCGAATGCCAGCTGGCGGCCACTTTCGCGGAACACATTGAACTGCGCCAGGCGCTGTTCGGTAAACTGCTTGAAGCGGGCCATCTCGGTGCTGGGCACCGGCTGGGCGTCTGGCAGTTTTACGGTCCGGGAGTTCTTGGCTACGCCATTGATCCGGAACTCGTAGTGCAGGTGCGGGCCGGTAACCATGCCGGATGAGCCAACGTGGCCGATGGTCTGACCCTGTTTTACACGGGTTCCGTTCTTGATGCCTTTACCCAGCTTGCTCATGTGGGCGTACAGGGTGGAAATGTTGTCACCATGCTGGAGAACAACGGTGCGGCCATAGCCGCCTTTCCAACCGGCAAACTGAACACGACCGTTACCGGCGGCTTTGATCGGTGTGCCCGGAGGCGCAGCATAGTCTGTGCCTTCATGGGGGCGCACCACGTCCAGAACCGGGTGCCGGCGCTGCAGGTTAAAGGGCGACGATACCCGGGCGTTGATCGGTACCCGCAGGAACGCCTTGCGCATGCTCTGGCCTTCCGGCGTGTAATAGTCGCTGTCACCGTTGGTGTCGGTGTACAGCAGGGCAACGTTTTCTTTGCCCCGGTTGATAAAGCGGGCAGACAGAATGCGGCCGGTATTGAACATTTCACCGTCTACATACAGCTCTTCGTAGACCACTTCAAAGCTGTCGCCTTTGCGAACATCGTAAACAAAATCGATATCCCAGCCGAAAATACCGGCCAGTTCCATGGTCAGGCGGTCATCAAGGCCGGCATCGCGGGCTGCCAGGTAAAGGGAGCCGTCGATAACGCCGGTTGCAAACGCCGGACGGGCTTCCGGTTCGCGGATGTCGGTTTCGCCAATAAAGCCGGAATCGGTCTTTTCAATCTTCAGGGTTTCCAGCAGGCTGCGTTGCAATTCGATAGCGGCCAGGCTGCCTTCGTCATCGATGCCGAAGCGGATATGTTCACCGGCGTACAGGCGCTGAAGCTTGTCGGCTTCGCCGTCACCGTGAATGACTGAAAGCATCACGCCATCGTTAAAGCCTGCTTTTTTGAACAGTGACGACAGCGTCTCGCCGGATTTGATATCAAACTCTTTCCAGTTCAGCGTTGGCTCGGCGTCAACAACCGCGGGCACTTCGCTGGCGGCCGGCAGTTCGGCTGTCTCGGCCGCGGTTTCTGCGGCAGCTTCAGCAGGCTCCGGTTGTTTGATGGCTTGATTGATGGGAACCGGGTTGCCCAGTGCGGCACCCTGTTCAAGGTCGATAGTGTAAGACATACGCCGGGCTTCAACGTCGGCGCTTGGGCTCATGAGCGCAGCGGTGGTAACAACCACTGTGGCGGCTGCAGCCAGAGTAATATGTGTCTTGGGAAATTTTTTCAGCACGTGGCTCACCCGTTTTAATCGGTATTCCAGTAATTTGTGCCGGCTAATTAAAGCGCCAGTTCAAGTATAGACCATCAGATTACCGCATATGACATAAACAGGACAGTGCGCAACATTACAGTTCGCGCCTTTGGTTGGTCGTACAACCTGCTATGCCGCTGATATAATGCCGGCCTTATTATATTCAGTCTGATCGATTTGTGATCAATGGCTACTTTACCAAGGGAGCCGGTAACACGCAGATTTCTTTTGTAGATCTCTGTAACCGGCGGGCCCTGTTGCACCTAAAAACTGGGGACAAAAGGTTCATGGCATCATTAGACGAAGCGTTGGCTATCATCAAGCGCGGTATTGACGAGCTGATTCCCGAAGAGGAACTGGTTGAAAAGTTAAAGGAAGGTCGCCCCCTGCGGGTAAAGGCCGGCTTTGACCCCACTGCGCCGGACCTCCATTTTGGCCATACTGTACTTATCAATAAGCTTCGTCAGTTCCAGGACCTGGGCCATGAGGTGATTTTCCTGATCGGCGACTTCACCGGCATGATCGGTGACCCGACCGGAAAAAGTGCAACCCGCCCGCCGCTCACCGAAGAGCAGGTGCGCCAGAATGCGATCACCTATAAAGAGCAGGTGTTCAAGATCCTGGATCCCGCCAGGACCCGGGTTGTGTTCAACTCCGAGTGGATGAGCAAGATGTCTGCGGCTGACATGATCCGGCTGGCGGGTCAGTATACCGTTGCCAGGATGCTGGAGCGGGACGACTTCACCAAGCGTTACCGTTCTGAGCAGCCGATTGCAATCCACGAGTTCCTGTATCCGCTGATTCAGGGCTATGACTCGGTCGAGTTAAAGGCCGATATCGAGCTCGGTGGTACCGACCAGAAGTTCAACCTTCTTATGGGTCGGATTCTTCAGAAGCACTATGGCCAGAAACCGCAGGCGATTCTCACAGTACCTATTCTGGAAGGGCTTGATGGCGTTCAGAAGATGTCCAAGTCTCTGGGCAACTATATAGGTGTGAGTGATTCTCCGGGTGAGATGTACACCAAGCTGTTGTCCATGCCGGATGAATTGCTGTGGCGTTATTTCGAATTGCTCAGCTTCCGCCCGATGGCGGAAATTGAAGAATATCGTGCTGCTGTAGCGGCAGGGGCCAATCCCCAGGGCTACAAGAAGGTGTTGGCCGAAGAGTTGATCACTCGCTTCCACGATGAGGAAGCTGCAAAAACTGCGCATAAATCGGCGGGCAACCGGGTGGCGCTGGGCGAGATTCCGGAAAATGTTCCGGTGGTCGAAGTTTCGCTGGAAGGGCAGGAAGGTCTGCCGATGCCGGCGGTGCTGCGTTTGGCAGGGTTGGTCAAGAACGGCGCGGCCGCTCGGGATGTGTTGGGTCGCGGTGCTGTTTATATAGATGGTGCCCGGTTTGAAGGCGAGCGGATGTTTGCCGAAGGCGATGACTGCGTTATCCAGGCGGGCAAGAAGAAAATCGCGCGGGTGGTAATTGTTGCCTGAATAGGGATGGGGCGGCCAGTCTGAATTTTTTTCAAATTGGCCGTTGACTCCTGCGGCCAGGTCTGTAGAATGCGCATCTCGCTTGAGGGGCGACGCCGGAAACGGAGCAAAGCCTCAGCGATAACCGATTGAAAGTATTCGAAAAATTGCTTCAGAAATTATTCGAAATCAACGGTTGACAAGGCGGCGGAACGATGTAGAATGCGCGGCCTTGATTGAGCAGCAGCTCAAACGCTCTTTAACAAGTTAACCA